>JAUSLF010000075.1 GCA_030646695.1 Nitrosomonadaceae bacterium | reverse complement strand
CCTGCGAATTTCGTAAATAATGTCCATGTAAAACACTCCAGATACCCCCGGCTAAAACGCCGGATGATTACATACTGGGGTGGAAACTATTGGACGCTGTTTCCACCCCTAATCTGGAAAGTTTTGCACGCTGTTTGACATGGTAGTTTGGCTGGAATCCAGCCTGCACACGCGAATCGTCTCAAAATGCAGTTGGCCGCACTTGATACCGCTCAAACCATCGAAGATATGGACATTCCAGGTTTCCGTCTCCACCCGCTAAAGGGGAGCAGTCATGGACGCTGGTCGATATGGGTAAATGGCAACTGGTGTGTCACGTTCGAGTTTGAGAATGGCAACGCACTTGTTTTAGATTATGAGGACTATCACTAATGGCTATGCACAATCCTCCGCATCCTGGGGCATTTATTCAAGAGGTTTACCTTGCACCCAATGAAATCAGTTGCAGGGAACTTGCCCTTAAATTAGGCGTTGCCGCATCGACCCTTAACCGCGTTTTGAATGAAGCCAGTGGCATCAGTCCGGAAATGGCTCTTCGTCTCTCAAAAGCTTTAGGACGCTCACCGGAAAGCTGGTTGACGATGCAAGGCAATTACGATTTATGGCAAGCCAAGCAAACTGTAGACTTGAAAAAAATCCGCAAAATTGAATTCAGGTATGCCCCATGAAATGGAATTGGAATTACAGTGCCTTGACCATACCCTCGACTACTTTCTTGGCATCACCGAACACCATCATGGTCTTGTCCATGTAGAACAGGTCATTGTCGAGACCGGCGTAACCCGCCGCCATGCTGCGTTTCACCACCATCACTGTGCGTGCTTTGTAGGCATCCAGGATGGGCATGCCATAGATTGGGCTGCCAGGAACATTCGCCGCCGGATTGACCACGTCGTTCGCCCCCAGTACCAGCACCACATCGGTGTTGGAAAAGTCGCTGTTGATCTCATCCATTTCCAACACCTGCTCGTAGGGGATTTCCGCTTCCGCCAACAACACATTCATGTGCCCTGGCATACGCCCTGCCACCGGATGAATGGCAAACCGCACATTGACGCCTTTTGCGTGCAGTTTTTCCGCCAGTTCCTTGACTGAATGCTGCGCCCGCGCCACCGCCAGGCCATACCCTGGCACGATGATCACGCTGTCCGCGTTACCCAATAAAAATGCTGCATCATCCGCGCTGCCGCTGCGATAGGTTTTCTGTGTGCCGTCACTGACAGCCGCAGTTCCTCCCTCGCTGCCGAAGCCGCCGAGTATGACCGACAGAAACGGCCGGTTCATGGCCTTGCACATGATGTAAGACAGAATCGCGCCGGAACTGCCGACCAGCGAACCGGCAATGATCAGCATCGGGTTGCCAAGCGAGAAACCGATACCTGCCGCCGCCCAGCCGGAGTACGAGTTGAGCATGGAAATCACTACCGGCATATCCGCGCCGCCGATGGGGATAATGATGAGGAAGCCGAGCACAAAAGCGATCGCAGCCATGCCAGCAAAGGCTGTCCAGTTGGTGGTCTCGCTAAAGAAGAACCACAGACCGAAACCGAGCATGACAATTGCCAGCACCAGATTGACCATATGCTGCCCGCCAAAAGTGATGGGCGCGCCGCTCATGCGGCCGGACAGTTTCAGAAACGCAATCACCGAACCTGACCAGGTCATGGCACCGATGAAGGTACCGAGGAATAATTCCAGTTTACTGCCCATCGGCAGTACTGCAGGCAGACCGAACGAGACCGGATTGTTGACTGCGGCGATGGCGATGAACACCGCCGCCAGACCTACCAGTGAGTGCATGAACGCAACCAGTTCCGGCATTGCCGTCATTTCCACCCGCCGTGCCACCACTGCACCAATAGCACCGCCCACTGCGATGCAGCCGAGTATCAGCGCCCAGTTCTTGGTGACTGTCAGCGTGGTGATGACAGCGATGGTCATCCCCACCATGCCGAACAGATTACCGCGCCGGGATGTTAACGGCGAGCTTAAGCCTTTCAGCGCCAGAATGAAAAAAACTGACGCGATCAGATACGCGAGTGCGACCGAATTTGCGGACATTTACGCGCTTCCTTTTTTATCTTTTTTTCTGAACATTTCCAGCATCCGCTGGGTGACAAGAAATCCACCAAACACATTGATCGAGGCGAGCGTTACCGCTACCGCACCCAGCCAGACACCCCAGTCGCTTTCAGCCGGTCCGGCAGCCAGCATCGCGCCCACCAGAATGATGCCGGAAATTGCATTGGTCACCGACATCAGCGGTGTATGCAGTGCTGGGGTTACATTCCATACCACGTGATAGCCGACGAATATCGCCAGCACGAACACCGTGAGATTGATGATGGTTGGATCAACTTCGCCGATCATGATTGCTCCTTCTGAATTCTTATAACGTATGCTGTGACAAACCGTAAACCCGTGTGGCGCTGGATTCAGCCACGCACGTTCTTTATGCTTTCCTGATCACTTCCCCATTTGCACAAGCCAGTGTCCCGGCAATGATCTCATCTTCCATGTCCAGCTTGAACTCACCGCTCTTGGCATCGAGCATCAGATTGAGAAAATTCATCAGATTGCGCGCATACAGCGCGCTGGCGTCAGTCGCCACCAGCCCCGGCAGGTTGGCGATGCCGATGAGGTGCACGTCGTGCTTGACCACAATCTTGTCCAATTCCGACAGCGGACAGTTACCGCCCGCTTCTACCGCCATGTCCACGATCACCGATCCCGGTTTCATGGCGCAGACGGTTTCTTCCTTGAGCAGAACCGGTGCCGGACGTCCCGGAATCAGCGCGGTGGTGATCACGACATCAGCCTGCACCGCACGCTCATGTACCAGTTCGGCCTGGCGCCGCATCCAATCTGCTGGCATCGGCCGGGCATAACCCCCTACGCCTTGTGCGATCTCGCGCTCCTCATCAGTGAGGTAAGGTACATCGAGAAATTTTGCGCCCAGCGACTCGATTTGTTCCTTCACCGCCGGACGCACGTCTGAAGCTTCGATCACCGCACCCAGCCGCTTGGCGGTCGCAATTGCCTGCAAGCCTGCTACCCCTGCACCCAGTATCAGCACCCGCGCAGCTTTCACAGTACCCGCTGCCGTCATCAGCATGGGGAAGAATTTCTGGTAAACGTTGGCTGCCATCAGCACCGCTTTGTAGCCGGCGATATTAGCCTGTGACGACAACACATCCATGCTCTGAGCACGGGAAATGCGTGGCAGCTTTTCCATCGCAAATGCGGTCAGGCCATGCGTGGCGAGAGCCGCTATGCCGTCTGCCTGATGTGGCACCAGCAGTCCCAGCAACACGGCATCCTTGCGCATCATCGCCAATTCGCCGGAGTCCGGGCCACGTACCTTGAGCACAATCTGTGATTGACCGTACAGCTCCGCTGCGCTGGTCACGATGGTTGCACCTGCATCGCGGTACGCCTCATCGGTTATGCTCGCACCGGCGCCGGCACCAGACTGTACCAAGACAACATGAAAACCCTTAGCGGTGTATTTTTTCACCGTTTCCGGCGTGGCCGCAACGCGGGTTTCTCCCCCGCGTATCTCTACGGGTATTCCTATATGCATTGACTATCTCTCCTGTCTTCCAACATTCCACGTCTTTCCGGCAAACCTGCAAAAACGGTCTCTACCGTACCGCCAGCAACGAACCCCGGATTATAAATGAACTTGGGCATGGTGCATTGCCTGGATTGAGGAAAAAACTCGATCCCGGTGGTTATGGACATGACCTCAGGCTCCAGTTTGATTGGATACTTTCAGGCAGTGACTGATCCAGCGGGTGGTGAGTTTTTCCTGCACACTGTTCTGGCGCAAGCGCGATGCCAGACCGCCAAAATCAACCTGATCAAGCGGTTGATCCTGGTTGAAGCAGGAAAACACGTAAGTAACCTCACCTGTTTCCGGATCCTTGTGGGGTTGCAGGCACTGGGCGCAGATTTCCTTCATCATGCACTGCATCGGCGAATTGATCGAGCCGATGGCAAAGTGGTCTGTCTTCAAATAAGGCCGCAGCAGCGTATGCCGGGCGGCGCCGACTGCCGCCATCATGCGGTCGGAGCCGATGGCAATGATACGATCAGCTGCCGCCAGCGACACCGGCTGAGCGCCCAGCGCGCCGCTGCCGTAGGCAGCCATGGCCTGCACGATGTTGCCGGCGTAACTCAGATCACCCTGGCGGGAAGGTTTGAAACCGGGGAATTCATCGCAACACCACACCACCGTATCTGCAGCCGCTTCGATTTCCGCCACCTTGTAACGGTCGATCAGTTTCTTGTAACCGGCGAAATACAGGACTTTTGATCCCGCTGCCCGCGCTGCCGCGCCAATGGAAAACAATACCGCATTGCCGAGGCCGCCGCCTACCAGCACCACGGTTTCACCCGGTAAAATCTCGGTAGGCGTGCCGGTGGGTCCCATCAGTACCACTGGCTCACCGGGCTTGAGCCGGGCGCATAAGTCTGCCGATCCGCCCATTTCCAGGGCGATCAGCGACACCAGTCCACGCGCGACGTCCACCGATGCGCCGGTAAGGGCGATGCCTTCCATCGCCAGTTTTGTGTCGCCTGCGGTAGTGGCGAGAGTTGAAAAATTCTGGAAACGGTAGAACTGACCGGGATGGAAACGCTCCGCTGCCATTGGCGCGTGCACCACCACTTCGATGATGTTGGGGGTGAGTCTCTCCACCTTATGCACCGTGGGCCGCAGCCGTCCATTCATTTCCGCGAAAAACTGTCCGCCGGATTTTGTGGATGCGGGAATCACCCGTCCCAGCACCCGGCTTACCACCGGATAGCCCTGCTTGGCGCTGGACATGGCTTTTACCACGTTACCGGAATAAGAGGGATGCAAGTCACCGAAAAAGCTGATGAATCGTCCGTCCTCGCAGCGACTCAAAAGCACCATGGGCGTCTCTGGCTTGGGATTTGCACGCGGCGGATTGACCGGGTTACCGTCTTCATCGCAGGCGGCGAAATAGCGCCCGTTCAGTTTGAAATTCTTCTCGTCTTCTCTGGCGAGCACCGTGTTCGGCTGGGTACCTGCGGCAACCAGAACAGCTCGGGCTGGCAGTTCGGCTTCCCCGGTTTTTTGCCATGATCCCGTTTCATCCGACGCCTGCACCATGAATCGTACAGAGCGCACATGTTCCCAGCGGTCGGTATCCACTCGCACAGGCGTCAGGCCCTCGGCAAACCAGATGCCCTCCTCCAGCGCTTTTTCGACTTCTTCGTGATTGAGTGTATAGGAGGGGCTGTCAACCAGCCGTTTGCGGTAAGCGATGGTGGCGCCTCCCCAGGATTGGAGTAGTTCCAGTATGCGCGGCGCGCGCCCTTCCCGTTCCGCGGCTTCGCGCTCGGTACGGATGGCACGGGCATGACTGAGAAATTCTTCCGCGATTTCCTGCTCTTCCGCATCCCAGGCACCACGGATGGCTGCCTCACCCTGCTCGGCCGTGAGAATTTCATAACGGCGCAGAAATTTATCTACCTGCACCGGGTAATAGGCAAGTGCTTCAGTTGCCGTATCGATGGCAGTCAGTCCCCCGCCAATCACCACCACTGGCAGGCGCAACTGCATATTGGCGACGGAATTGGCCTGGGCCGCACCGGACAACTGCAACGCCATCAGGAAATCAGATGCGGCGCGCACACCTCGCGCCAGACCATTGGGCAGATCAAGCACGGTGGGACGTCCTGCTCCGGCAGCCAATGCCACATGATCGAACCCCATGGCAAGAGCATCATCGGTGGTCAGTGTACCGCCGAAACGGACGCCGCCGAACAGGGCAAATTCATCGCGCCGCTCCAGCAGCAGCCGGATCAATTTTAGAAAATTCTTGTTCCAGCGCACGGTAATGCCATATTCGGCAACGCCGCCAAAACCCGCCGGCACACGCTCATTCAGATTCTCATCCAGCGCAGCCGCATGCTGTATCGGACTGAACGGCAGGCGTTGTCCTTGTTGGTTTACCCCGGAAAGATGTGCCGGCAAAGGCTCAATCTTGAGACCGTCGATACCCATCACCGTGTGACCGTCGTTCATCAGGTGGTGCGCCAGGGTGTACCCGGCCGGCCCCATCCCGACCACCAGCACTTTGCGGCCCGTGGGCGGCTTTGGCAAAGGACGCTGCAGATCGAGCGGGTTCCAGCGAGTGAGCAGGCTGTAAATTTCAAAACCCCATGGCAGTTCGAGCACATCTTTGAGGGTGCGCGTTTCCGCTTCGGGAATATTGACCGGCTCCTGTTTCTGGTAGATGCAGGACTTCATGCAATCGTTGCAGATGCGATGGCCGGTACCGGCACACATGGGATTGTCCAGCACGATCATCGCCAGACTGCCGATGGCAATCCCCTGGGTCTTGAGTTTATGAAATTCGGAAATACGCTCTTCCAATGGGCAGCCCGCAAGCAGGGCGCCGAGCGGACTTTTCTTGAAAACTGGGGGCTCGGGAGTCTTCGGTTTTTCTTTCAACCCCTTAGAACAGGAGTCCTTTCCCTGCTCATGGCACCAGATGCAGTAGTTTGCCTCATCCAGGGCGCCAACCAGATCAGTGCCCGTATCGGTCAGCGCAAAGCCTTCCCGTCGGCGTAAGTGATTGAGACGATGGACGGTATATCCTGCAGCGTGATCGGTAACCGTGGCCAGCAGATGCAGATAATCAAGTTTGGCGGGGGATTTGAACAGTACCCCATCCCGGCTGCGCTCGCGTCCTGCCGGCGTCTTTAGCGCCCAGGCGGCATACAATAGTGCCGCCTTGAGACGCTCTTCATTCTCGGCCTCATTTTCCAGCCACTGGGTTACTTTGGTTGCAAACACCAGTTCGGAAAATGGTGCTCCAAGTTCGCTCACCAGTTTTTGTTCCAGCGCGATACCGTCGGCTGCCAGCACCTCTGCCTCACTCACCTTGTTCATCGCCCGCCGCTGCACAAATTGCCGCTTGCAGGAATAAAGTGGGGCCAGTTCATGATGGCGGGCTGCAAGCGCGCGGACTTCGGTTTCGATGCTGAATAGTCTGGCAATAAAATCCTCCATCCAGGGGGCAAGCTCAATCAGCAAAGCGGATTCATCTTTGGGATCCAGCTCATCAGGATGAGCACGGGCATGATCCAGACGGATACGCAGACCGGCATCTCCCTCTCGCAGAAAATCCAGGAATGCCTGATCCAGCTTTACCAGACCGTCACGGCGATACAAGTCGGCAAAAGCCATGTCGAATGCCATGACGGGAGTAGCCGCGGCAGTTGTCGCGGCAGGATGCAGCGCCGATTCCAGAATTGTCATGATAATTTGATTGCTATTAAATGGAAAAACCAGCTGGTAAATAATTCGTACTTGCTCCTGGTCGGGATTGTTATATCCCTACCAACATCCGGGCTAAGGCCCCGCCAAAAAATACAAAAGCGGCAAGGTCGTCCACCTTGTCGCTTTGCGATTCATCCAAGCTTGCTCCGAACCGCCGGTAGCACTGTTGCAACTTTGCCGGATTATCCTTCCAGCGGGCAGATCATGCCAGCGGCAACGGTATTGTTGCTGGCTTCGTCAATGACAATGAAGCTGCCGGTGGCATGGTTGCGCTCATAATCATCACACACCAGGGGTTGTTGTACTTTCAACGTCACCCGCCCGATGTCATTCATCCTGAAAATGTCCACCGCTTCGCGATTCAACGTATTGACGTCGACACGATAGTTTATCCGGCTCACCAGCGCTTTGACAATTCGGGTGGTGTGCTTGACCAGGTATTTGCGCTTCGGATCGAGGGCCTGTTCCGATAACCAGCACAGCATCGCCTCAAACTCCTTGACTACTTGTGGCTTCTGCTCGGTTTTTACCAGCATGTCGCCGCGGGAAATATCCAGGTGGTCTTCGATGGTCAGCGTCACCGATTGCGGTGCAATCGCGTGATCGAGAGGACCATCGTAAGTGACAATTTCCTTGATGCGCGAAGTCAGTCCCGAGGGAAACACTGTCACCGCATCACCGACCTGGATTGAACCTGACTCGATACGCCCCATATAGCCGCGGAAATCATGCAATTCTTCGGTTTGCGGGCGGCACACCAATTGCACTGGAAAACGGAAATCGACAAGATTGATGTCATGATCAATCGGGATATTCTCCAGCAGATCCATCAATGTCACGCCCTCGTACCAGGAAAGATTGTCACCGCGCTCCACCACCATGTCTCCGTTCAAGGCAGACATTGGTATGTAGGTAATGTTGTGCAGTTTGAGTTCCTCGGCAAAAGCAGCAAAATCGCGGCAGATGCGCTCGAATACTTCGCGGGAATAATCCACCAGATCCATCTTGTTGACCGCCACGACCAGATGCGGAATACCCACCAGACTGGCCAGATAAGTATGGCGGCGCGACTGGACGAGCACACCTTTGCGCGCGTCGATCAGGATGATTGCCAGATTCGCGGTGGAAGCCCCGGTCACCATGTTGCGGGTATATTGCTCGTGACCCGGCGTATCGGCGATGATGAATTTGCGCTTGGGGGTAGCAAAGTAGCGATAAGCCACATCGATGGTGATGCCCTGCTCGCGCTCCGCCTGCAGGCCATCGGTGAGCAGCGACAGATCGACGCCTTTCATCCCGCGCTTGCTCGTGGTGTGCGTGATGGCGCTTAACTGATCCTCGAAAATTGATTTCGAGTCGTGCAGCAAGCGTCCGATCAGGGTGCTCTTGCCATCATCCACACTACCAGCGGTGATGAAGCGCAACAGTTCGATATTGTCTAATGCAGTGCTGTCGATTACTGACATTTACAGGCCTTCTGGGAATTCTGCTCGCTACGGAAATTGACTCATGCCTCTGCTCTGCACTGGCAAGCGGCTATTGTTTTAGAAATATCCTTCTTTCTTGCGCAGCTCCATGGACGCATCCGAAGTCTGGTCGTCCATGCGGGTGGCACCGCGCTCGGTAATGCGTGTAATCGCGGTTTCGGCAATGATCTCGTCAACACTGGTGGCGGTGGACTCCACCGGACAGGTGCAGCTCATATCGCCTACGGTACGGAAGCGCACCATGATGTTCTCCGATTGTTCGCCATCTTTGGGTTGCACCAGATGGGATACCGGCAGCAGGCCAGTACCACGCCGGATCACCTCGCGGGTATGGGCGAAATAGATGTGCGGTACTTCCAGTTGCTCGCGGGCAATATATTCCCAGACATCGAGTTCGGTCCAGTTGCTGATCGGGAACACGCGGATATTTTCCCCCGCATGCACCCGTGTATTGTAAATATCCCACAACTCCGGACGTTGGTTCTTCGGATCCCATTGGCCGAATTCATCGCGGAAGGAAAAAATACGTTCCTTGGCGCGCGCCTTCTCTTCATCACGGCGCGCACCGCCAATGCAGGCATCGAAACGAAACTCGGCAATGGCATCCAGCAATGTCACTGATTGAAACGCATTGCGGCTCTGATTCTCCGAGCGCAGCACCACCCTGCCCTGGCGGATGGAGTCTTCCATGCTGCGCACGATCAGGCGCTCGCCCAGTTGTTGGGCGCGGCGATCACGGAACTCAATCACTTCGGGAAAATTATGGCCGGTATCGATATGTAGCAGCGGAAACGGGAAGCGCCCCGGACGGAAGGCTTTTTCCGCCAACCGCAACAGCACGATAGAATCCTTACCGCCGGAAAACAACAGGGCCGGGTTGGCGCATTCCGCCGCCACTTCCCGTAGGATATGAATGGACTCGCTTTCCAATGCATCCAGGTGACCCAGTTGCCGTGCCGTACGGCGTTTAATCACTATCGGTTCGCTTTTCATCACAAAATTTGGCACAGGGGTAATAAATTCTTGCATGTCACTCAATATAATATCCATCGCTTAATCCTAAGTAGAACGTGATTTCCTGGAATGCGGGTCATGCGCTTTATCCTCCAGACTCTGGTTTGGAGCCGAATCAGCAGAAGTGGCGGCAGCACCATGCCGCCCGTCCGGATGCAAGCCGCACTCCTTGGTTTCTGGATTTTCCCACCACCAGCGTCCGGCACGAACATCTTCGCCGGGAGTGATGGCACGCGTGCAGGGTGCGCAGCCGATGCTGCTGTAACCCTTGTTGTGCAGCAGATTGTACGGCACCTTGAACTCTTTAAGGTAAGCCCATACGTCGGTGAGTTCCCAGTCCAGCAGCGGGCTGATTTTTTGCAGTCCGTTGTCAGCATCAAACTCCACTTCGGTCAGATCTTTCCGGGTCGGCGCTTGGTCGCGGCGCAGCCCGGTGATCCAGGCATGCTTACCGCGCAAAGCACGTTTCAGCGGCTCCACCTTGCGCATATGGCAGCAGGCCTTGCGCAACTCCACGCTACCATAAAATCCGTTGGGGCCATACTGCGCAACGTATTTTTCCACCGCGGCAGACTCGGGAAAATACAGCTTAACATCAATGTGATAGTTATCCTTTACTTGCTGCATCAGATTGTAAGTTTCTTCCGGCAGGCGGCCGGTATCAAGGGTGAACATTTCGATAGTGGGATAATGTCGCCCAATCAGATCGGTCAGCACCATGTCTTCCGCCCCGAAACTGTTGGCAAAGACAACCGGAGCATAGTCTGCCTGCACCGCATCTAGCAGCATTCTCACTTTCCTGATTTTGTGTTCCAGACTCATGCCGCCATTTCGATCAGTACCCAAAATTCGTCATGCCACAATGGCCGACTGCCCGGTCTGCTGAACCCGCAGCAATCCGGTTGCGGCCGTCTGCGGTAACGCGCCGGTCAGGTCAAGCTGGCGGTCGAAACCCAGGCAGAACTCCGCAGTTTCCAGCGTCCAGGAATCCAGTTCGGCAAACCACTCAGTCAACAGGGCGTCATTCAGCTCCTCGACAGGGTGCGCAAAATACTCCGCAAACTTGATTAGCTGCTTAGACAGATGTGGTTTGGTCGGTAATACGCGGCGCAACTCTTCTGCCTGTTCCGTCAGGCTGTCACGCTTCTGTCCGCCAAGCAATTCGGTCACGCCCTGGCCGATCAAACGCGCGATCTCTTCGGCGCACCTGAGCGAATCTTTAAATTTGCGCTGATACTTGAGCGCATCCCGGTAGTTCCGCTCGTGGGCTGCTTCAAAGAAGCTTGAGCCTATCTTCACCTGACTCATTCCCGCGCACTCACCTCCACCCAGTTGCAGCACCTTGAAATCACTGGCTGTGCCATGGTCGCGCAAGACCGATTCCAGTTCTTCCGGCTTCACTTCCGTCAGATCCGCCAGCAGCTCGGTGAAATAGGTTTTGCTGACGCGCCGCGTCCAGGAAAAGAACGTCTCTGCCGCTTCATGACTGGATGCATAAGCCGATTGCACCCGTTCCACTGCCGCTTCGACGCGTGCTGCAGGCACCGAGGGACCTTTGATCGCCAGCGCTCCGCACGCCATGCCGTTGCCGCCGAAATACATCTGATAATGCGGTACCAGTTTGCCGTGCATGCGCTTGCCTTCACCATAAATGCCGATATCACCAGTCTCCGGCTGGGCGCAACCGTTGTGACAGCCGGAGACACGAATTTTCAGATCATGTTTGCCGCCGCTTAATTTTGGCGCAACAATCGGACTGGAAGTTATCCCCAAGCGGCAGGTTGAGGTGCCGGGGCACGCCACCACATCATCGCCTGCTTGCGGCTCGCTCAAACCCAACGCAGCCAGGGCAGCACGCAAGGGATCGATTTTGGCTTTGGTTACATTTGCCAGAAACATGTTCTGATCCTGGGTCACTCTAATATCGTGCAGCCCGTGGGTCTCGGCAATTTGGGCGAGGCCACGCAATTGCACCACAGTCAAATTACCCATCGGCACGCTGACCGGAAAGACGTAATAACCCGGCTGTTTCTGCTCGAACAGATGGCGCGGCGCACCGATACCGGGGACTTCGCTATCAGCACCGGCACTCCATGCGCCTTGCGGATAATCCTGCATTGCCAGTGCAGCCTTGGTGCGCGCCAGTTCTTCGCGGTATTTCTCGACAAATCCTTCGGCACCGAACTTGTCGACCAGGAATTTGATCCGCGCTTTGGCGCGTTTAACCCGATCGGAATAGCGGTTATGTAATGAAATAATCGATTCCATCACCAGCAGCAGATCTTTTTCCTCGATGAATTCTTCCACCACAATGGCTTCATGCGGTTTATGTCCGAGACCGCCGCCAGCTACAACTTTGAAACCGAAGCTCGCCCCGTTGCGTACTGCGATTACGCCCATATCGTGCATCATGCCCTGGGCGCAATCGGACTCACAAGCCGAAAAACTGATCTTGAATTTGCGCGGCATTTGCTGAGTCAGCGGGTTGCGCAGAAAATGCTGCACCGCGCCGTCGAGATGCCGCGTGACGTCGACATGCTGACGCGGACACACGCCGGACAGCGGACAGGCAGTGACATTGCGGATAGTGTTACCGCAGGCCTCACGCGTGGTCAAACCGGCCGTAGCTAGATGACGCAACACTGTTGGCGTATGCTCAAGCGGCACATAATGTATCTGGATATCCTGGCGCGTGGTGATATGCACGACATCGTGGCGCACATATTTTTCCAGCACGTCGGCGATCACAGTCAATTGTGGCACATTCAGACGACCGCCCGGAAGTTTGACGCGCACCATATTGACGCCTTCCTGGCGCTGACCGTAGATCCCCATTTGCAAGCGGGTAGCGGTGAAACGATCGGCATCCATGCGCAAGCCCTGATAGTCCTGCAGCGCTTGATCGAATAAATTAATTTCCTCGTCGTTAGCGAGACCAGCCAAGTGATCCATCCTGATTCTCCACAATTGGTTACCATATCAGCTTGTCGTTCATGAGGACAAGACTGATTGCCACTTCCAATCCAGTGCCGGCACACCGGCATGACTATGCATACCGGTTCCCGGCAGGTGATTCCAGCATGCCAGGTAAACTGGAATTTACCGTTTCTGTACGGACATGACCCGTGCGGCCACATGCAACATGTAACTTTATATGGCGCCTCGAAACCGCTATGATAGCAATCAGCACATATGTCATGAAAGAATATTGCGTTAGATTGTTATAAGATAATGTTATTTGAAGTCAGGAATCATGAAACTACAACAATTACGCTATCTGTGCGAAGTCGCTAACCAGGGTCTGAACTTGTCCAAGGCCGCAGAAAGCCTGCACACTTCGCAACCAGGAATCAGCAAGCAGATCAGCTTACTGGAAAGCGAACTGGGAGTAGACATCTTTGTACGCAACGGCAAACGGGTGGTCAAGATCACCCCGCCAGGACAAGCTATTATTGAAATTGCCGAAAGAATGCTTAGAGATGCGAAGAATCTGAAACAAGTCGGCCAGGAATTCACCAATGAAGCCAGCGGTTCCTTGACCATCGCCACCACCCATACCCAAGCCCGGTATGCACTGCCACCCGCGATCAAACGTTTCACCGCACGTTACCCCAAGGTGAGGTTAATTCTGCGCCAAGGCAGTCCGACGCAGATAGCCGAACTGGTCACCTCAGGCGAAGCAGATATCGCCATCGCCACCGAAGCAATCGAATTGTTTCAGGAACTGGTGATGCTGCCGTGCTATCAGTGGAATCGCTGCATCATCACTCCACCCCGTCACCCTTTGCTTAAACTCGAGACACTGACGCTGGAGGCCATCGTTCAGTATCCCATCATCACTTACGATTTTGCATTTACTGGCCGCACGAAAATCAATCAGGCGTTCGAAGCTAAGGGGTTAACCCCTAACGTGGTGCTGACTGCAATAGACGCCGATGTAATTAAGACCTACGTGGAATTGGGACTGGGCATCGGCATTCTGGCGCAGATGGCGTTCGATCCCAAGCGCGACAAACACCTGCGGGCCATCGACGCCAGCCACCTGTTTGAGCCGAGCACCACGCGCATCGGCATTACCCGCAACAGTTACCTGCGCGGATACGTGTACGATTTCATTGGCATGTTCGCTCCCCATCTCAATCACACTGTGATCACTGCGGCGATGGAAGGGCACCCGTAACCGGCAGCGCGCGCAAATCTGTGGCAGAACAGTTAACCGCTGGTACGGCAAACCGTAACCCGACACCGTATAATCGCAGCATATTCCCGTTCCACCCCGTTCATGACTGCAATCAGACTACTTCCCGACCTGCTCATCAATCAGATTGCTGCTGGCGAGGTAGTGGAGCGCCCTGCCTCGGCACTCAAGGAACTGCTGGAGAACAGCCTGGATGCGGGAGCAGCCGAAATAACCGTGCAACTTACCCAGGGCGGAATCAAATTGATCCGGGTGGCCGATGATGGCAGCGGAATTTCCAGAGACGATCTGCCGCTTGCGCTTGCCCGTCACGCCACCAGCAAGATAACTACGCTGGAAGATTTGCAGAGAGTAGCGAGTCTGGGGTTTCGCGGTGAAGCGCTGGCGAGTATTGCCGCAGTTTCGCGCCTGATGCTGACAAGCCGCACGGCAGCGGAAAACCATGCCTGGCAGATACAGGTGGAAGGCAACCGTTACTCGCAACCGGAACCGGCAGCATTGGCTGCCGGTTCCGTGGTGGAAGTGCATGACCTCTACTTCAATACCCCTGTCCGGCGCAAATTCCTGAAAACCGAAGCTACTGAATTCGCCCATTGCGAGGAAATCTTTCTGCGCCTTGCGTTGTCACGCGCCGCCATCGGCTTCACGCTGCAGCACAACGGAAAAGTACGTCATCACCTGCGTCCGGCGGATGCGAAACAGCGCATCGCGGCAATATTAGGCCAGGAATTTGTTCAGACTGCGGCATTCATTGATGAACAAGCGGCAGATTTGCGCCTGTGGGGTGCGGCAGCATTGCCCGCCTACTCGCGCTCCTCCCGCGATACCCAGTATTTCTTCGTCAACGGCCGTTTCGTCCGCGACAAACTGATCGCCCATGCGTTGCGCGAAGCTTACCGTGACGTGCTGCATCTGGAACGGCATCCGGCTTTTGTGCTGTTCCTCGAAATGGGTCCGGAGGGCGTGGATGTGAACGTGCATCCCACCAAAACCGAGGTGCGATTCCGTGATTCGCGCGCACTGCATCAATTCATTTTCCACGCAATCAACAAGGCCCTGGCATCACCGCATCAAGCGCTGGTACCTAGGGAGCCGGAAAGCGCAAGCCCGAGAACGGCCGCATCATTTCCCGTTTACTCACGGCAAAACACCATGCCGCTTGCCACTGCAGCCCAGTCGCCAGCGTTTTACCAGGCCCTGTTTGGCACAGACACCACACCGCGCGCGACAGCGGCGGCAGCAGCGCCGCTTGTAGCGGGAGTAGAAATCCCGCCGCTGGGGTTTGCCTTGGGACAACTCTTGGGTATTTATATTTTGGCGCAGAATGACCGGGGGCTGATCATCGTGGACATGCATGCGGCACATGAGCGCGTCGTATATGAAAAGCTCAAGTCGGCGCTGGACAGCCATACGTTATCGATGCAGCCATTGTTGATCCCCGTGACATTCCGGGCAGATAGTCTGGAAATCACCACAGCCGAAGAGAACGATGCGATCTTGCGCGAACTGGGATTTGAAATCGTTGCGCTCTCCCCCACCGCGTTGGCGGTGCGCGCGCTACCGGCCACTCTCAAGGACGCCGATGCGGTGCAACTCGCGCGTGCCGTTCTGCGCGAGATCCGCGAATTTGGTGCCAGTCAGGTATTGACCGGCAGGCGCAACGAACTTCTCTCGACCATGGCCTGCCACACTGCAGTTCGTGCAAACCGTATGCTGACCGTGCCGGAAATGAACGCGCTGCTACGTGAAATGGAAGCAACCGAGCGCTCCGACCAATGCAATCACGGCAGGCCAACCTGGTTTGAAATAAGTCTGGCTGATCTCGACAAGATGTTCATGCGAGGGAAATAATCAGAATCACGCCAGCGACAGTATCGGGTACGATTACCTTGTCTTTAGCGGTGGCCTCTAAGGAACCGCTGAACCAGTCCCGCGCCCGCGTGGGACTGGTTCAGCAGCGCCCTAACTCATTCCTGCAAAGTTATAACGGCTTTTGTTGAATGGCATTACGCGCCTATAATGCAGCCATGAAAACCACCCTCCTGGGCGGACGTACACCCAGAAATTTCCTGCGCGACTACTGGCAGAAAAAACCACTGCTGGTGCGTGGCGCCCTGCCCGGTTTTCAGGGACTCCTGGCACGCAGCGATCTTATCGATCTCGCCTGCAGAGACGACTCGCAATCGCGTCTGGTGGTACGGCAAAAGAGGGAATGGCAAGTCGAACATGGCCCCTTCGTTGCGCGCGATTTTTCTCACCTGTCAAAAAAAACCTGGACATTGCTGGTACAGGACGTCAATCATTTTCTGCCCGCAGCCCGCGACCTGCTGCGCAGATTTAATTTCATCCCTTACGCCCGGCTCGATGACTTGATGGTCAGTTATGCCCCCAAGGGCGGCGGGGTCGGGCCCCATTTTGATTCTTATGACGTTTTCTTGCTGCAAGGCATGGGGCGCAGACTCTGGCAGATATCCGCCCAGCATGACCGCAGCCTGATCGCAGATGCGCCACTGAGAATCCTGCGCAACTTCCGCCCGGAACAGGAATGGGTACTGGAACCGGGTGATATGCTTTATCTGCCGCCCGGCTACGCCCACAATGGTGTAGCCGAGGATGATTGCATGACCTACTCCATCGGTTTTCGCGCCCCGAGTTATCAGGAACTTGCCACCCAGTTTCTGGTTTATCTGCAAGACTATATCAAGATCGACGGTATCTATCGCGATCCCGATATCGCCTTGCAACCCCACCCAGCACACATCAGTCTGGCCATGCTACGCCAGACAAGTAGCGCGCTGGGTAAAATCAAGTGGAACAATACTGACATCGAACACTTTATCGGCATCTACCTCACCGAGCCTAAACCTCACGTTTTTTTCACACAGCCATCGCCCCCCCTGACACAAAAAAGATTTGTGCAGCAAGTCAAAAAAAACGGATTGCGGCTGGATTTGAAGAGCCGCATGCTGTGCCGGGGGAAAAACATTTTTCTGAATGGCGATGCCTACCCAGTCAGCGTTACTGCCTGCCGCTCATTGGAAAAATTTGCCGATCAGCAGGAATTGGCGGCGGGAGAACTCATTGATGCAGAAGCCATGGCTCTGCTGCATCAATGGCATCTCTATGGTTACATCAATATGGTCAGCTAAAATTGCAGTAATTTACCCCGGCATATCCTGCATTGCCGTTACCGCCACAGGTTTGGAACGAGCCCCTGCTAGGGGGAATGCATAAATCCAGCGGAATCTACTAGACAACATTTCTGAATTCTGCTATTAAGGTAGCGGTCTTTCCAGATTTGAATGGCCAAAGCGCTTTGTAAGCAATTCACCGTGATCCGTCATAAACTAGATAAAGGAGATTAATAATGAGAGTCTACCCGCTCCTCGCTGCCGCCTTGATAACACTATCATTTACCGCTTGTGACCAGATGCGGGAAAAATCACCTGGAGAAGGAAAACCAGGGCAATACCCCCCCAGCCTTTGGGAGAAACGTGAAGGTTCAGTATCTGATGAAGAACTTGAGAAAGCGGCAAAAGAAGCCGAAGCTCCTGCTCCTGCTCCCGCTCCTGGCAAATAGTAGAAAAATAACCAAACGCAACAACAAGCAAACGCAAATGAAAAAAGCCGTCCTCCGGGACGGCTTTTTTTCTGCGGACTGGCGCGGTGAGACAATGAATCATGCCAATCGGCCGCTTTAAATTTGAATAATCAAGCTATTTTATTATATACTTTGCCTTGTTAAAATTTTTCAGGAAATCGAATAATGAAATCCATGTTCCTCGTTGTTGCCTTGGCCGCATTGACGCTGACTGCTTGTGGTGAAGGTAAAAAAAGTCTCGACGGTTACCCCATGGATAAACCGCCGCCCTCTGCGGATGCACCGCGTGACTCTGAGCCAAATTTTGACGTGCTTAAAGATGAGGAGCCGGCTCCGGCCCCGGCTGGCACTGCAACTACTGGCAAATGATGTCGATAGTCGAGGCAAAAAACGGCTTAAGTCATCCAAAGAACAGTTCTTCTCATGCAAGAAACCATGCTTGGGAAGTCGGCAAACCAAAGTAATAAATTATTTTCACAATTCATTCACAATTCGGTTACTTTTGCTATATACTACGCTGCCCGATGCAACTACACGGCCCGCTGCAAGCTATTTTATTTAACTAATACAAGGAATAATACAATGAAACTTCCGCTTCTCGCTGCCGCTCTGGTAGCACTGACATTCACCGCCTGCGACAGACCCAAACAGGCAGAACAAGCAGGTTCAGATACTTATGGCACCAACATGGAAGGAGGCGGCACCCTTGGGGAAGAGCGTAAAGAAATGGGTCTTGCGGTTGATGTAGATGCTGCCAGAGCTACCGCCGGTGCGGCGGAGGATGATGATCTTAGCGGTCCGGCTGAGCTCCCCGGTTTTGCCCTCGATGGCAATGGTAACCCCCTCAAACCAGGTCAGGAAGCCCACAAACCCCCGCAGGTTCATTAAAGCAGTTAACCGGCACGAAAAAAACCATCCTGCGGGATGGTTTTTTATCGTCCGCAGTGCAGGTAGGAAACGTCATGCGGGTGCAAAACGCCATGCAAAAAACCGGCCGGTTATTTCGTTATACATTAATTTTTGTTACACTACACCTTGTCCCAAACCATTTATCAAGGAAACCGAATAATGAGACTCTCGCTCCTCGCCGTCACTCTGGTGGCACTCACCCTGGCCGCCTGTGGTAAACCCAATCAAGCTCTCCCCGAGCAAGAGAAGGATCGTTTTGAACAAATATCAAAAGTACCTGTCGACACTTCCCCCGAAATCACTCCACCCCCGATTGCGGCGGATGAGGATTTAAGCGGCCCCACAATTCTCCCCAGCGCGCGTCCCGACGGCAGCACCAATTTGGCTCCTCAAAGCAAGTAAATCCACAAGCCGGCTGCCCACTAAAGCAGTTAACTGGCGGACGATAAAAAACCATCCCGCGGGATGGTTTTTTATCGTCCGCAGTACCTGCGGAAAGCGACCGGTCAAACCAGTTGCCGCCAGCCAAAACCCTCGTTCTGGCCGGCGATGCCGATCCAGCTTCTGTCGCAGTTCAAGCCATTGCTCAGCGCAGCTTGCGCCAGCAGCGGGGTATTGTTGGTCCGGCTCAAATGAGCGGCAATGACATGCTGCAGCCGGCTGCAATCAAGACTTGCCAGGAGTTTTGCCGCAGCGGTATTTTCCAGATGTCCAAAACGGCCGCCGATGCGCTGCTTGAGGCTGGACGGATAATCGCTGTTCGCAAGCATTTGCGCGTCGTGATTGCACTCCAGCACCAGCGCATGGCAACGGCTCAAGACCGCTTCGATATGCGGGGTGGAACAGCCAGTATCGGTCAGCACGCCCAGGCGCACCGCACCGTCGCTAAATACAAACTGTGCCGGCTCCTGGGCATCATGCGGAACCGGGTAGGGCTCTATCTCGATGGCATCGATGGCAAAACGCTGATGACTGTCGATGATATTGACTTGCGGCAATACCGCAAACGCCTTTTCCATACTGCGCAGGGTGCCATGCGTCAGCCACACCGGGATATCAAATTTGCGGGCTAGCCGCGCTACTCCGCTGATATGGTCGTCGTGCTCATGCGTGACAACGATACCATTTATCATGCCGGGATCAAGATCGAGATGGGAAAGACGGGCAATGGTTTCTTTCAGGGTAAAGCCACAGTCCAGCAGCAGCCGGGTATCTGCCACCTCGACCACCAGACCATTTCCCTGGGAACCGCTACCTAAGCAAGCAAAGCGCATTTACAGGATTGGAATTACTTAAGCTGCTCATACAGCAGATTCAATATCTTGGTTGCCGTGGCGGATTTTTCTGGGGCACCTTCTTGATTAAGCACTTTGACTTCGCTGCCTGCCTCTGCCGTACTCACCTGAATGCGGTATTGCTCCGGTTTGGCGGCGGCGGCAGCAGCAGCTTCACTGCGCCAGAAAGCAAGTTTTGCCAGCATGCCTTCGCCACCCTTATCGTTATCTTTATCGGGATTGACATAGCGCACGAAGTAAATACCTTCTGAACGATCTCGATCTTCCACGGTAAAGCCAACACGGTCAAGCGCCAGCCCAACGCGCCGCCATGAACGGTCAAATGCCTCGTTCAGCGTGAGAACTCCACCGCGTTCACGGTCAATACGTGCACGTTCCTGACCGCCACCTAGGCTGGCCACAGCCGTTCGGGCGCGCGCCTCCTCCACGCCGAAGCGCATCATCAGACGGGCAAGCATTTCGGCTTCCAGGCTCTGGTCGGCAGGCCGCGGCTGCCAGACGGTACGTGTATTACCTTCCAGCACTTCGTCCATGCCGCGGTGGCTAATGTAAATTTCGGTGGTGCCCGCTTCGCCCCGTTCCAAGCGGGTGCGGAACTTGTCGCGCTGACCGGTCGAATACAAACTATCCAGAACCTTGGAGAGTATGCTGCGTATGATATCTTGTGGAATATTGGCGCGGTTTTCCGCCCAATCGGTTTCCATTACCCCGGCTGCGGGTGTTTCCACATTGATGATAAAACCCAGTTCCTGCCAGAATTCTTTTACTATCGGCCATACTGTCTCCGGTTCACCTTTCACCACCAGCCAACGCTGAGTACCGGCACGCTCAATGCGCGCCCCAGAGTCATCCGACGCAGGTAGAAGAGAAGTGGAACCGGCTCCGGGGTTACCCGTTCGTTCCTTGTTATAGGCGGAATAAGTCGCGCTTCCTGACGGGTTGATATCGGGAACAATATAGCGTTCATCTGTGCCGGGTGCAGTCAAATCCGGCGGCACTTCCAACGGCGGCAGCTTGCCTGCCGATTTGTAGTCCATTTTCTTGCTTTCTGGCAGCAAGGTCATCAGATTACAGCCTGTCACCGCCAATGCCATCATCAATGCCAGGCATGGTGTGACCGTTCTGTGCCATCTCATATTAAACATCCAGCCCTTCTGCAGCATGAATCCCGGCCTGGCGCATCGCTTCCCTGACAACCTGATGATGCTGCGCTGACAGCGGGGTCAACGGCAGACGCAGACTGGGGCCTATCAGCCCCATTTGTGCCAGCGCCCACTTCACAGGAATCGGGTTGGCTTCAATGAACAGGTCCAGATGCAGCCCCAACAGTTTGTTGTTGACCGCGCGGGCGGCAGTCAGGTCGCCGGCGAACGCTGCCGCGCACATTTCGTGCATCAGTTTCGGCGCAACATTGGCCGTGACTGAGATCACACCATGCCCGCCCAGCAGTAACAGCGCCAGGGCGCTGGCATCATCTCCACTATAAATTGCAAAATCTGGCGGGGCACGGCGCAACAAATCAGAGCCGCGGCCTATGTCGCCGGTCGCATCCTTGATGCCGACGATATTGGGGATCTGTGCAAGCCGTAATGCCGTATCATTGGCAATATCCGCCACCGTCCTGCCCGGTACATTGTACAGAATCAGTGGAATATCCACCGCTTCTGCCACTGCTCTGAAGTGCTGATACAGGCCTTCCTGGGTAGGTTTGTTGTAATAGGGGACCACTGACAGACTCGCGTCAGCACCGGCATCCTTGGCGTAGATCGACAGGTCTATGGCTTCTCGTGTGGAGTTCGCACCGGTACCGGCGATCACCGGCACACGCCTCGCGGCGTGCTCCACCGCGATACGGATCAGCAGATGGTGCTCGTCGAAATCAACTGTGGGCGACTCGCCGGTAGTACCCGCCACCACGATGCCGTCAGTTCCCTGCGCCACATGAAAATCGATCAGGGCGCGGAAACGCTCCAGATCGAGTTCGCCTGCTGCGTGCATGGGCGTAACGACGGCGACCAGGCTGCCTCTCATTGCAATACTGCGCATGATCCTCTATCCGCTAAAAAAGCCGATATTTTACCTGAATCTTGCGCCCCCCAAGAATATTCGCTGCGCATCTGTTCGCTGCGCATCATTCCGGCCGGCATGGTCTGCATCCCCTGCTGCGCACAATACCTCACGCCTGCGTACCGCAAGTCACGCCTTTGCAAATACCCATGCGCCGTTGTTGCAATCTACTTTGATTGTGTCTTTGGCAGCGAAGCGGCCTTCGAGTATCTCTTTTGCCAAGGGGTTTTCGATTTGCGCCTGGATCGCACGCTTCAACGGCCGCGCACCAAAAACCGGATCGAAACCAGCTTGGGCGAGTTCCATCAGCGCGGCTTCCGACACCTGCAGTTTCATTTCCAGCTTCGCCAGCCTTGCTTCCAGATATTGCAACTGTATCCGCGCTATCGACTGAATGTGCTTCTCGTCCAGCGCATGGAATACCACTACCTCATCGATGCGATTGATGAATTCGGGGCGGAAATAAGATTTCACCTCGCCCATCACCGCCAACTTGATCACCTGATAATCATCGCCCGTCATTTGCTGGATCATCTGCGAACCGAGGTTAGAGGTCATCACGATCACCGTATTCTTGAAATCGACGGTGCGCCCCTGGCCATCGGTCATGCGGCCGTCATCCAGCGCTTGCAATAACACATTGAACACATCCGGGTGCGCTTTTTCTACCTCGTCCAGCAGGATCACCGCGTACGGCTTTCTGCGTACCGCTTCGGTCAAGCCGCCGCCTTCCTCATAGCCCACATAGCCGGGCGGCGCACCGATCAGCCGTGCCACGGAATGTTTCTCCATGTATTCGCTCATGTCGATGCGAATCAGGCGATCTTCGGAGTCGAACAGAAAACCTGCCAGTGCCTTGCACAATTCGGTTTTGCCCACACCCGTCGGCCCCAGGAACAGGAACGAGCCATAAGGACGACTGGGGTCGGAAAGCCCCGCGCGTGAGCGGCGGATCGCATCCGACACCAGCCGTACCGCCTCGTTCTGCCCGACCACGCGCTCGTGCAGTTTTTGCTCCATGTGCAGAAGCTTTTCCCGTTCGCCCTGCATCATCCTGGAAACGGGGATGCCGGTGGCGCGGCTCACCACTTCGGCGATTTCCTCCGCACCGACTTGGGTGCGCAGTAAACGATTCTTGGGCTTGCTCTCCTCGACATGTACCGCTTCTTTCAGTTTGGCTTCGAGCTGTGGCAACTTGCCATATTGCAGCTCGGCAACTTTCTCCAGCTTGCCTTCGCGTTGCAGCTTGACGATCTCGGCGCGCACCTTGTCCATTTCTTCCTTGAGTTGCGCCGTGCCTTGCGCCGCACCTTTTTCCGCCTTCAAGATCTCTTCCAGATCGGCATATTCGCGTTGCAGTTTTTTGATCTCGTCTTCGATCAGCGCAAGACGTTTTTGTGAGGCCTCGTCCTTCTCCTTCTTCATCGCCTCGCGCTCTATCTTGAGCTGGATCAGACGGCGATCCAGCTTGTCCATCACCTCGGGCTTGGAATCGATTTCCATTCTGACGCGCGCCGCAGCCTCGTCGATCAGGTCGATTGCCTTGTCCGGCAGAAAACGGTCGGTGATGTAGCGGTGCGACAATTCCGCCGCCGCAATGATGGCCGGGTCGGTGATGTCAACGCCGTGGTGCAATTCGTATCTTTCCTGCAAGCCGCGCAGAATGGCGATGGTCGCTTCCACGCTGGGCTCGTCCACCAGTACTTTCTGGAAGCGGCGTTCCAGCGCGGCGTCCTTTTCGACGTATTTACGGTATTCATCCAGCGTGGTGGCACCCACGCAATGCAACTCGCCTCGCGCCAGTGCGGGCTTGAGCATATTGCCCGCATCCATTGCGCCTTCCGCCTTGCCCGCACCGACCATGGTGTGCAACTCGTCGATAAATACAATGGTGCTGCCTTCATCCTGCGCAAGCTCCTTCAATACCGACTTCAGGCGTTCCTCGAATTCACCACGGTATTTGGCCCCAGCCAGCAGCGCAGCCATGTCGAGCGACAGTACGCGTTTGTTTTTCAGAGTTTCCGGCACCTCGCCGTTGACGATCCTCTGCGCCAGACCCTCCACGATGGCGGTCTTGCCCACACCGGGTTCGCCGATCAGAACCGGATTGTTTTTGGTGCGTCGCTGCAATACCTGGATGGTGCGGCGGATTTCATCATCACGTCCGATCACCGGATCGAGCTTGCCCATGCGCGCACGGTCAGTGAGATCGAGTGTATATTTTTTCAGGGATTCACGACTGCTTTCAGCTTCGGCGCTGCCAACATTCTCGCCGCCACGCACCGTACTGATGGTCTGCTCCAGTGCCGCACGATTGGCCCCATGCTGCTTCAGCAGCGTGCCGGTTTCTCCCTTGTCCTGCAGCACTGCCAGCAGAAACAGCTCCGATGCGATGAACTGGTCGCCGCGTTTTTGTGCTTCCTTATCAGCCAGATTGAGCAGATTGCCAAGTTCGCGTGAGGCGCTGATTTCTCCGCCAGTACCCTCCACTTTGGGCAGGCGCTCCGTGCTTTTCTTCAATGCATCACGCAGCGGGGCGACATTGGCGCCGGAGCGCTGCAGTAACGAAGCCGTGCCGCCATCTTCCTGCTGCAATAACGCCAGCAGCAGATGTTGCGGCTCAATATAAGAGTTGTCCTGGCCAACCGCCATGCTCTGTGCATCGGCCAGTGCCTGCTGGAAGCGGGTAGTTAATTTATCGAAACGCATGGAACCCTCCACTATGTAGTTGCTGACTACATGGGGGGATAGTGGAGAATTTCAAGGGTGCGCTGCGTTCTGCGCGGGACGAACGGTCTGGCTCAAGCAACCGTGGATGGGCGCCGCTGCAATCTGCTCACGATCTCCGACGACGGCAGTGGCTTGCTGAAATAATATCCCTGGAAGCGACCGTATCCCTGCCGGGTCAGAAAAGTGAGCTGCTCCACGGTTTCGACGCCTTCGGCGAGCACTCTCATCTTCAGGCTATGAGCCATGGCGATGATGGCTGCAATAATGGCGGCATCGTTCGGGTCGGTGGTGATGTCGCGCACAAACGACTGGTCGATCTTCAGCGTATTGATCGGATAGCGCTTCAGATAACTCAAACTAGAGTAGCCAGTGCCGAAATCGTCGATCGAAATCTCCAGTCCCAATGCACTGAACTAATGCAGTGTCTTGATCGTTTCCTCGACGTTTACCACCAGCATGCTTGAGGTAAGCTGAAAAGAATGGACACCAACGTTTTGTTAAACTTGAAACGGAGGTGCCAAATGAAGCAGAGAATACCGAAAGCGATTTACAACAAGGAATTTCGTGAACAGGCGGTCAAGCAAGTAACGGAAGATGGGTTGAGTGCCACAATGAAGCGGCGCGCCGTTTATCGTTGCCGCCTTCGATCCTGGCAAACTGGGCGAAAGTAGCGAAGGCGGGCAAATTGAACGAGATCGGCAAGACGCAACGCCCGCTGACCGAGATTGAGCTGGAACTGGCAAGGATCAAACGAGAACTGGCGGAAGTTAAAATGGAGCGTGATCTATTAAAAAAAGCGGCGGCGTCCCCCAAGGGGATTTCCTGCGGGGCATACTTTGCCAAGGAAGTACGGTGAAGTACGCGATGATAAGGGGATTGCAACAGGATTACCCAGTACCTTTCATGTGCCGCATTTACGACGTCTCGCTGAGCGGTTATTACGCTTGGCTCGGTCGTCCGCCATCAAAGCGGGCATAGGAAGAAGCGCGGCTGGAAGTGGAAATTCGCGCCGCCCACCAGCGCACCCGTGAGACCTATGGCCCCGAACGGCTCCAGGAAGACTTGGCGGAAAACGGCATCAACACCACTGTTCATCGCGTCAAGCGCATCCGTAGAAAATTGGGGATATGCTGCAAACAAAAGCGCAAGTTCAAGGTCACGACAAACTCCAACCACACATTGCCAGTGGCGCCCAACTTGCTGGGACAGAAATTCATGGCAACTGCTCCGAACCAGATCTGGCTTACCGACATTACCTACATTCCGACTGATGAAGGGTGGCTATATCTGGCGGGCCACAAAGACCTGTTCAGCGGTGACCTGGTCGGCTATGCCATGAGCAAGCGCATGACGAAGAACCTGGTCAGCCAATCCCTGTTCTGCGGTGTCGCGGCGAAACGCCCACCCCGTGGACTGATTCATCACTCGGATCGGGGAAGCCAGTATTGCGCTCATGAATACCAGAAACTGCTCGGACAGTTTGGCATGGTAGCTTCGATGTCACGCCGTGGAAACTGCTATGACAACGCGCCCATGGAAAGCTTCTGGGGACTACTCAAAAACGAACTGGTGCATCACCGGCATTTCAAAACCCGCGCCGAGGCCATCCAGTCTATTACCGAGTATATCGAGGTATTTTACAGACGGCAGCGTAAGCAGGCTCGGTTGGGTTATCTGTCTCCCGCTGCATTTGAACGCCAATTCCATGAAAAGAAGTTGGCAGCATGAGTCCGTTGGTGTCCATTATTGACAACCTGCCTCAGGCAGCGGCATTGCGGGAAAAGTATCCTCCATCGCATGACGTACATTATCGGCATCGTACCAACAAATTTTAGCCGCCGGCTCATCTTTGACGATCTTGTGTGTGCCGTCGCAAAACGGCTGATTTCTGGAAAGCCCGCAGCCGCAGATATATTTTGTTTCCGCGCCCACTGTGACCGGATAAGGACTGCCACGATCCCGTTTTATGATTCTTGCCATGATGCTTTGCTCCTTTCTGGTTGGATAACTGAAAATGAACTACAAAGCAACATCCGCTCGCTGCTGCACTTCCGGATACGGATACAGGATGTTGAGTGCCACACTTTTGCCGGCGGTTTCGACGATGCGTACATGCTCGCGCCGCAACTCGCGCGCATGCCGCAAACCGCAGGAGTGCGCGATCATGTCGATTTCCTTGTTCATGTTTCTGGCGTAGTTGGCGACGCGCAGGTATTTTTCCTCCACTACCAGACCGCGCTGCAGGCGTTTGTTATGAGTAGTGATGCCGGTCGGACAGGTATTGGTATGGCAGCGCATGGCCTGAATGCAGCCCAACGAGAACATGAAACCGCGCGCGGTGTTGATCAAGTCCGCTCCCGTGCACAGCGCCCATGCCGCTTTCGCCGAGGTTACCAGCTTGCCCGCCGCGACCACGCGGATGCGCTGCTTCAAATCCGCCTGCAGCAATGCATCCACCACTCGCGGCAACCCTTCGGCGATGGGCAGGCTCATGTGGTCGAACAGGGCTTGGGGCGCGGCACCGCTGCCGCCTTCGCCGCCGTCGATGGCAAGAAAATCCGGCGCGTATTCGTGGCCACGGCGGTTTATCGCATCGCATAACTCATTGATGAAACGCCAGCCGCCGATGGCGGTCTTGACCCCCACCGGACGTCCAGTAAGGTCGCGAATATAGGCAACTTTATCAAGCAATTCATCGACATTGCCGATGTCGTGATGACGGTTTGGACTGATGGCATCCTGATGAGCGCGAATGCCGCGGATGGCGGCAATCTCAGCGGTCACCTTGACGGCGGGCAGCATGCCGCCCTTACCTGGTTTTGCACCCTGTGAAAGTTTTATTTCAAATGCCTTGACCACCTTGGCGAGTTCCCGCGCCCGCTCGGGCGAGAAATTGCCATCGTGATCGCGAATGCCATACTTGGCGGTACCGATCTGCATGATGATGTCGCAGTCGCCCTCCAGGTGGAAAGGTGAAAGCCCGCCTTCTCCGGTATCCAGCCAGCACCCCGCCTCCGCCGCCCCGCGCGACAGCGCGCGCACTGCCGGAACTGAAAGGGCGCCATAGCTCATGCCACTGATGTTGACCACGGATTTGGCGTCAAATGGCTGCCGGCAAAATCCTTCACCGATCATAAGCGATGGCGTCGGCAACCGGTCATCTTCCAGTACCGGAAAAGGGGCATTGACGAAAATTATCGAACCGGGTTCGCGCAGATCGTTGGTGGAACCGAAACCGACGATACCCACCTCATTTTTCGCGTTCTTGTACACCCACGTGCGGGTGGCGCGGTTAAACGGCATCTCGTCCCGGTCGTTGGCAAAAAAATACTGCCGGAAGTATTCTCCCTGTTTCTCCAGAAAATAGCGCAGGTGCCCGATGAGCGGGTAGTTGCGCAGGATCGAGTGCTTTGTCTGAGTCAGATCATGAATCAGCCAGAACACGATGAAGCCGGTTAGGACAAGTCCGAACAGGGTGCCGAAGCCATAGGACACTATACTCATTACGTCAGGCATGCCGCCTCCATCTTCGCATTCGGTTAAAATAGCTGATCGCGGTGCACATGGTAAGCGAATTTCATGGGAATTTCATGGATTTAGCAGCAGAAATCGACAATAACGTCAGCCGGGCGCTGGCCGAGGATGTGGGCACGGGCGATCTCACTGCGCTCTTGCTCCCTGCCGGGCAGAGCACCAGCGCCAGCGTCATCAGCCGGGAGAGCGCAACGCTGTGCGGTATCCGGTGGTTTGAAGCCTGTTTCCGGCAAATTGCGCCGCAAACCCAAATATCCTGGTTCGCACAGGACGGTGATGTAATCGCTGCCGGGCAAAATTTGTGTGAAGTGATGGGCAATGCGCGCGCACTGCTTACTGCAGAACGTCCCGCGTTGAATTTTCTGCAAACATTGTCCGCTGTTGCCACGCACACCCGGCACTACGTGGAAGCGGTGGTCGGAACCGGAGCAGTGATCGTGGATACCCGCAAGACCCTGCCGGGTCTGCGGCTTGCGCAGAAATACGCGGTCAAATGCGGCGGCGGCGTCAACCATCGCCTGGGTCTGTATGACGGCATCCTCATCAAGGAAAACCATATCATCGCTGCGGGCAGCATTGCGCAAGCCTTGCATGCCGCCAGAGAAATTGCTCCGCCGGGAGTATTCATTCAGATCGAGGTGGAAACACTGGATCAATTGCGTCAAGCGCTCGCTGCCAATGCAGAGATGATCCTGCTGGATAACTTTGAACTTGCCCAGTTACGCAATGCAGTCGCTCTGACCGCAAACCTGACAAGCGGGCAAACCATCCTGGAAGCATCGGGTGGGATCACGTTGGAGAACGTGCGCGCAATCGCGCAAACCGGCGTAGACCGGATTTCTGTCGGCAGCCTCACCAAAAGCGTGCAGGCAGTAGATCTATCGATGCGCTTCCTGACATGACCTTGTCCGCTTACCTCCCAACCTGGCCGCTATCGATCAGCCCGGCCCTGTGGCTCGCGCTTGCCCTGGTGATTGCCGTACTGGTGGGAGAAGGACTAGTGCGCTATCTGCGGCTGCCGCGCATCGTCGGTTATGTCGGCATCGGGCTGCTGCTGGGGCCTGCCGGCCTGAACCTGATCCCGGAACTGCCTGCTGCGGAGTGGCGGCTGCTGGTCGATCTGGCGCTCGGCATCCTGTTGTTCGAATTGGGCAGCAAGGTGAATCTGCGCTGGCTCAAGGCCAATCCGTGGATTGCCGGCACCAGTCTGCTGGAAGCTGCCGCAACTTTTTTCGCGGTGTTTGGACTGTTGCTGTGGTTTGATGTCGCGCACGTCACCGCCGCAGTAGTGGCGACCATCGCCATTGCAACTTCGCCCGCCATTGTGGTGCGTACGGTGACGGAATCCCGCGCCCGCGGACAAGTTACCGAGCGCTTGCTGCTGATGACTGCGCTCAATTGTATCTATGCCATCATCTGCCATAAACTGGCGGTCGCATTCATGCACGGCGAAACCGGCGCCAGCCTGATTCACACGGTGCTGCAACCACTCTACCTCATTGGCGGGTCGGCGCTGCTGGGTTGGTTATTTGGTAGCGCTTTCAATTCCATCCACCGTCATCTGGGGCGGCATGAAGAAACCTTCTCTTTCCTTTTATTTGGCATGATCACAATCGCCACCATCGTGGCTTCGACACTCAAACTCAGTCCGATGCTGATACTGCTTGCGGCCGGTCTGATCGTTCGCTATCGACGCCAGCGCCCGCGCACCTTCCTGCCGCATTTTGGTTCTGCCGGTGCGGTTCTGGTGGTATTGATGTTTACTGCCAATGGCCTGGCGGCCAACCTTGACGGGCTGCGCGGCAGCATGCTGCTGGTGGTGCTGCTGATCCTGGTCCGCACCATCGCCAAACTGTTGTCGGTGCTGGTGCTGGCAAGGTTTAGCGGTATCAATCTGCAGCAGGCGCTGGCACTGGGGATTGCACTTGTGCCCATGTCCAGCCTCACGCTACTGTTGACGCTGGATACGGCCACTGCTTTTCCTGATTTTGCTTCGGGGCTGGGGTTGGTGTTAATGAGTAGCATCGTGATCCTTGAGCTTGCCGGGCCCATCCTGGTGCAAATGGCCCTGCGCGGAGCCGGAGAGACTCTGGAGGAAAAAACATGAGTTTGATGCCATTTGCTTCCTCCCGCCCTTTAAGCATCGGGGTTGAACTCGAGTTGCAGTTGCTTAATTGCAATGATTATGACCTGATCTCCTCAGCACCCGACATGCTGCGCCGGATTGCAAGACAGACACACCACGGGGAAATAAAACCCGAAATGACCCGCAGCATGATCGAAATCAATACCTCAGTGCAGCACGAATACGCCGCACTGGTTGAGGAGCTGCACTCCCTGCGCAACACTGTGGCCGATGCCGGCCGTTTTCTTAATATTGCAGTGGCCGGCGGCGGCACCCATCCATTCCAGCACTGGAGCGAGCAGAAGATTTTCGACGCCCCGCGTTTTCATTACCTGTCCGACCTGTATGGCTATCTGGCGAAACAGTTCACCATATTCGGCCAGCATGTCCACATCGGCTGCCCCGGTCCGGACGAAGCGCTGCATCTATTGCACATGCTGTCGCGCTATGTCCCGCATTTCATCGCGCTTTCTGCTTCCTCTCCCTTTGTGCAGGGACATGATACGGGGTTCGCCTCGGCTCGCCTTAATTCCGTTTTTTCCTTCCCGCTCAGCGGGCGTGCGCCATTCGTTTTGCACTGGGAGGATTTCGAGCGGTTTTTCAGCAAAATGACCGGCACTGGTGTAGTTGAGTCAATGAAAGATTTTTATTGGGATATCCGTCCAAAACCGGAGTTTGGCACCATCGAGGTACGGGTATGCGACACCCCGCTTACTGTCGAAATCGCGGCCGCCATCGCCTGCTATATCCAGGCAATGGCGCGTTATATCATGGTGGAACGGCCCGGCGAGCCGCAGGAGGATGATTATCTGGTCTATACCTTCAATCGTTTCCAGGCCTGCCGCTTTGGGCTTGATGGGGTTTTCATTGATCCGCGCACCCATGAACAGCGCAGCCTACGGGAGGATATCGCGGATATGCTGCTGCGCATTGCCGATCACGCCACAGAGTTACAGGCCGGGGAAGCAATGGCACAGATCCGCCAGATACTTGCCACTGGCAACGGCGCAAGCTGGTTGCGCCAGACTTACGCACACGAACATAATCTCAGCGATGTGATGCAGCAGCAGGCCAAATTGTGGATGAACGACTAATGGCTCCCGCACCAAGCAAGATGACCCGCCCATTGCGTATTGGCCTATCGCCGCGGATTCTGCATCATCCCCCGGCAGAACTGGGCTTCCGCAACAAGACCCTACAATATCTTGAACAGACTATCGCCCACTGGATCATGCGTCACCATGCGCTGGCATTCATGCTGCCATCCCTGGAAACCTATGGCATAGAGCGTTCCAGCGTACGCGTAAGCGACTATGTAGCGGAAATAGATGGCTTGGTGCTGCAAGGCGGTGCTGACGTCAGTCCTATTTCTTACGGTGAAACGCCGTCATGCCCCGAATGGACTGGCGACCGGGTGCGCGATCTGTATGAAATTGACCTGTTCCGGGAGTGTGTGGCACAGGGAAAACCCGTGCTGGGTCTTTGCCGCGGGTTGCAACTGATCAACGTGGCGCTGGGCGGAAGCTTGCATCAGGATATTGCCACCGACCATCCTGATGCCATTGCGCATGTAGACCCGCTACTCTATGACTGCCATCGCCATACCATTCATATTGAAACAGGCTCCAGGCTGGCACGGCTCTATGGAGGAAAACTGGAGCATCTGGTATCCAGCATCCATCATCAGGCAATCAAGCAGTTGGGGAGAGACCTGGTGGTCGAGGCGGTCTCCGCAGGTGATGGCATCATCGAGGCCATCCGCATGCGCGGGAAATGCTATGTGACCGGTTTTCAGTGGCATCCGGAATTTCATGCCAATACCACCGGACTGCTCGATTCCAGTCCGATACTGGACGATTTTCTTGCCGCTGCCAGGAAGCAGCGCGCTCCACGGAGTACTCGTTCAGAGGTTCCATAAATCAAACTTGTTCGGCAATGAAGGCCTTGACCGCATCGGTATCAGCATCCATCACCACATACCGCTGCGGCAGATTCTCCAGGTTTTCGTAACCGGGCGGACGTTCCGGCTCCTGGCCGATGGCTTCGATGATGCTCTCAGAAAATTTGACTGGTAGTGCGGTTTCCAGGCAGATCAGCGGCACGCCTGCTTCGCGCTGCTCCAGTCCTACTTTTATGCCATCGGCGGTGTGCGTATCCACCAGCACCCCGTATTGCTGATGCAGTTTGCGGATGGTGGCGATACGCGCCGCATGATTGCTGGTTCCCGACACGATACCGAAATCCTTCACTTTCTCCCATAACGGCGTATCGGCAAGATTGAAAGCAACGCTCTTGTCCACGGCTCGCCACAATTCCTTTATCTTGGCCGCATCGCGCCCGGTCAGGTCAAACATGAAACGCTCGAAATTCGATGCCTTGGAAATGTCCATCGAGGGGCTGCTGGTATGCTGCGTTTCGGCCGTGGTGCGGGGCCGGTAGCAACCGCTGCGGAAGAATTCATCCAACACGTCATTCTCATTGGTGGCAAGTATCAGCCGCCTGATCGGCAATCCCATCATACGCGCCACATGGCCGGCACAGATATTACCGAAATTCCCCGACGGTACAGCAAACGATACCTGCTCGACATTTGAACGGGTAGCGGCGAAATAGCCCTTGAAGTAATAAACGATCTGCGCCGCGACGCGCGCCCAGTTGATCGAATTGACGGTGCCGATGTGGTATTTCTGTTTGAAAGCGTGGTCGTTGCTGACTGCCTTGACAATGTCCTGGCAGTCGTCGAACACGCCGCGAATGGCAATGTTGAGTATGTTCGGGTCCTGCAGGGAAAACATTTGCGCAGTCTGGAACAAACTCATTTTTCCATGCGGCGAGAGCATGAATACTCGGATGCCGCGTTTGCCGCGCATGGCATATTCCGCGCTGGAGCCGGTATCGCCGGAAGTTGCACCGAGGATGTTCAGCTCTTCCCCGGTTTTCGCCAGCGCATACTCGAACAGGTTGCCGAGCAATTGCATGGCAATGTCCTTGAATGCCAGTGTCGGTCCATTGGACAGACCCAGAATGTGCAGCCCCGGCGCCAGGGTTTTGAGCGGGGTAATTTCCTTGCTGTGGAATATCCCGGCGGTATAGGTGCGTTTGATGATATCGCGCAGATCGGTAGCGGGAATATCGTCGGCAAAACGTGTAAGGATTTCAAATGCAAGTTGCGGATAGCTTAGTCCGCGCCACTTCTCCAGTTCAGCGGAACCGATACACGGATATGCCTCAGGCATTGCCAGCCCGCCATCAGAAGCCAGGCCGCTCAGAAGAATTTCGGAAAAGGTTTTTGGCGGCATGCCGCCGCGAGTGGAGATATAACGCATGTTATTTGCCGCAAAATATTTTTTCAATACCCGTTTGAGGGGTGTGCGCAGAATGCGCATTAATTTTAACGGACTGACGGATCACTGTGAGTTACCCAATAGGGGCCAAGCATCCGAATTCCTTCGTACCCTCCCAGGTTCGATCATCTTTTGTGGGATTATTTACTGTTCAATTCTTCCAGCCGGATACGCGTCACCTTGCCCGTCATCACCGGTAGTTTTTCTATTCTGGCAATGGCTGCGTTGATATTTTTTTCCACCGTCATATGGGTGAGCATGATGATGTTTACCTGGTCTTCACCCTCGCTAGGCTCTTTCTGCACCATTGCATCGATCGAAATGCTCAAGTCGGCAAGTATGCGGGTGATATCGGCCAGCACGCCCGGTTTATCCAGCGTTCGCAACCGCAGATAATAGGAAGTCTCCACTTCCTCCATCGGCAGTATAGGGGTGTTCGACAGCAAATCCGGCTGAAAAGCGAGATGGGGAACGCGGTGTTTCGGATCGGCAGTGTGCATGCGGGTCACATCCACCAGATCCGCGACTACCGAGCTGGCGGTGGGTTCGGCGCCCGCTCCGGCACCATAATACAGCGTGGCGCCCACTGCATCGCCCTTCACCACAATCGCGTTCATCACACCTTCGACGTTGGCGATCAATCGCCGCGTAGGGATCAGCGTAGGATGAACGCGCAATTCGATACCCCTGGGAGTACGCTTGGCAATGCCCAGCAGTTTGATGCGGTAGCCCAGTTCCTCCGCATAGCGAATATCCTCGCGGGTCAATTTGGCAATGCCTTCGGTATAGACCTTGTCGAATTGCATGGGAATGCCGAAAGCGATGGCCGCCATGATGGTGAGCTTGTGCGCGGCATCAATACCTTCGATGTCGAAAGTGGGGTCAGCCTCGGCATAACCCAGCTTCTGCGCCTGTTTCAGCACAGTATCGAAGGTCAATCCCTTGTCGCGCATTTCCGACAAAATGAAATTACTGGTGCCGTTGATAATGCCCGCAATCCATTCGATGCGGTTGGCAGTCAATCCTTCGCGCAACGCCTTGATGATCGGAATGCCACCCGCCACCGCCGCCTCGAAAGCTACTATCACCCCTTTCTTCTGCGCGGCGGCAAAAATTTCGGTGCCGTGCGAAGCCAGCAATGCTTTGTTGGCGGTAACCACATGCTTGCCGTTTTCAATAGCCTTGAGGATCAACTCTTTGGCGACGGTATAACCGCCGATCAGTTCGACCACAATGTCTATGTCAGGATTGGTGACAATTTCGTTCGCATCGGCGGTGACTGTGACACCCTCACCTACAATTTTGCGTGCCTTCTCCACCTCGCGATCAGCCACCATCGTAATGACGATGCCGCGCCCGGCGCGGCGAGTGATTTCTTCCTGGTTGCGCTTGAGTACCGCAAACGTGCCGCCGCCGACAGTGCCAATACCTAACAGACCTACGTTGATGGGTTTCATATTTTCAGCATAAAAAGAGAGTCAATAGGTTCCGTGCCGCTTGCGATAATGTTCAAGAAAATGGGCAATGCGGCCCATGGCTTCGGTAAGATCATCACTATTCGGCAAAAATACTACGCGCAGGTGATCCGGATGCGGCCAGTTAAAGCCGCTGCCCTGCACCAGCAGAACTTTCTCCTCTACCAGCAAATCCAGCACAAACTGCTGATCATCGTCGATCGGATACATTTCTGGATCAAGCCGCGGGAACAGATACATCGCCGCCTGCGGCTTGAAGCAGGTAATGCCGGGAATGTCGGTGAGCAGCTTCCAGGCAAGATCGCGCTGGCGCATCAGCCGTCCGGTCGGCAATACCAGATCGTTGATGCTCTGGTAACCGCCGAGTGCGGTCTGGATGCCGAATTGCGCAGGCACGTTGGCGCACAGGCGCATTGAAGCCAGCATGGTCAGGCCAGCGATATAATCGCGGGCATGGTGTTTTCTGCCGGAGACTATCGCCCAGCCGGAACGGAATCCGGCGGCGCGGTAATTCTTCGACAAACCGTTGAGAGTGACAAACAGCACGTCATCCGCCAGCGAGGCAATTGAAGTGTGCGTGGCGCCGTCGTACAACACCTTGTCGTAAACCTCGTCCGCGTAAATGATGAGCTGGTGCTGACGGGCGATCTCGATGATCTCGCGCAACAAATCATCCGGATAGAGTGCGCCGGTTGGATTATTCGGGTTGATGATGACGATGGCACGCGTGTTCGCAGTCACTTTGGCACGAATGTCATCCAGGTCGGGCAACCAGCCGGATTGCTCGTCGCACACATAATGCCGTGCCGTGCCGCCCGCCAGCACCACTGCTGCCGTCCACAGAGGATAATCGGGCGCGGGGATCAGCACTTCGTCGCCGCTGTTCAGCAGCGCCTGCATGGCCATGACGATCAGCTCGGACACACCGTTGCCGATGTAAATATCCTCCATCTGCACGTCGCTAATATGCTTCTCCTGGCTGTAGTGCATGATCGCCTTGCGTGCGGCGAACAAGCCTTTGGAGTCACAGTAGCCGGAAGCATCAGACAGATTATGGATCACGTCCTGCAGAATTTCCTCGGGTGCATCAAACCCGAACGATGCGGGGTTGCCGATATTGAGCTTGATAATGTAGTGTCCGTCCTCTTCCATCTGCCTGGCGCGGTCAAGTACCGGCCCGCGAATGTCGTAACAGACATTGGCCAGCTTGTTGGATTTTAGTATCGGTTGCATAGTTTGAATAAGAACCCTGAGCCGCGAAAGGTGTCAATAAAAACAACTAAAATGGACAGAATTTTAATTCTGACCATTGTTTTCTGCTTTATCGCAATGCAAAAAAGATGTAATGTTACTCGACCCGCCAACCTGCCGCAAATGGAGACCTCAGTTGAAGCTGCATCTTTCCCGACTTTCCGAACAGAATAATATGTTCACCGGCTACGGCACCGGCTATGTGATGGTCAATCAGATGCGCTATGAACGCAGTCTGATCATACTGCCCGACCGCATTATTGAAGATTGGCTAGCGCAGACTTTCGAACAACTGGCGATAGAACATTTCGAGTATTTGCTCTCATTACGACCCGAAATAGTATTACTGGGTACTGGCACGACCCTGCGCTTTCCCCACCCTTCCTTGACAAAAACACTAATCGCTTCAAAAATCGGTGTTGAAGTAATGGATACCACTGCTGCCTGCCGCACCTATAATATCTTGACGGCAGAAGGACGGCGGGTAGCGGCAGCGTTGCTAATCTAGAATTTACCGGAATTAAGTTACCCCCGGCAAAGCCGGGGGTTTATCTTTGTTAGCCCCTCAAAGGGGCAAAAATATGAAGCGCCTGAAGGCGCTGACTCACATACCTAACTTGAGCTGATCATAATGAGCGTCTTCTTTGTCTTGATTCCT
>JAUSLF010000073.1 GCA_030646695.1 Nitrosomonadaceae bacterium | reverse complement strand
CGAATGCTAATCTAGCAGGATATAGCGAAAGATCAATAACTTTTGATTATTCTATGGATATATTGCAGAAAATTGTTAATCGCTGAGAAATACCTGCTTAAGATAAGATGGATTTCTCAAGTAATAATGGTATCTTTCCTTGGCTACCGTTCAGAGTTGAATACAACCATAAAAACAATAAAACCATGACCCAAAACACCAATAACCTGGCCGCTTATATCTGGACTCTGGCCGATTTGCTGCGCGGTGATTTCAGGCAAAGCCAATATGGCCGCATCATTTTGCCATTTACGCTATTGCGCCGCCTGGAATGTGTGCTGGAGCCAACCAAGCCTGCCGTTCTGGCAGCGTACGAGAAAGTCATCGCCATGAATATCCCGGAAGAAGCGCAGGAAAAGCTGTTGCTCAGAGCCACGGGCGGCTTGTCATTTTTCAATATCTCCAAAATGGATCTGGCCAAATTGGGCGAAGCAGGCATCGCGGCCAATCTGGAATCGTATATTCAGGGATTTTCCAGAGATGCGCGGGAGATTTTCGAGCATTTCAAGTTCCGGGAATTCATCGGTGAATTGAACGATGCCAACCTGCTGTACAAAATCGTGCAAAAAGTACGACAGACTGATTTAAGCCCTGCAGCGGTTTCCAACCACGAAATGGGGCTGGTATTTGAAGAACTGATCCGGCGCTTTGCTGAAAGCTCGAACGATACCGCCGGAGAGCACTTCACCCCGCGCGATATCGTGCGCCTCACCACCTCGCTGGTGTTCATGGAAGATGACGATGCCCTCACCAAACCGGGCATCATCCGCACCATTTACGACCCCACCGCGGGCACCGGCGGCTTTTTGTCGGCAGGCATGGAATATGTGCACGAATTAAACCCGCAAGCGGTGATGCGCGGTTATGGGCAGGAACTGAATCCCGAAAGTTACGCCATCTGCAAAGCGGATATGCTGATCAAAGGCCAGGAAGTCAGCAATATCAAATTGGGCAACACGCTGTCGAACGATCAATTGTATACCGACAAATTTGATTACATGCTATCCAACCCACCGTTTGGCGTCGATTGGAAAAAAATCGAACAAACCATCAAAGACGAACATACGCACAAAGGCTTTGCCGGACGTTTTGGCCCCGGCCTGCCACGGGTCTCGGACGGTTCGCTGTTATTCCTGCTGCACCTCATCAGCAAGTTGCGCGATGCCGCCAATGGCGGCGCGCGCATCGGCATCATTCTGAACGGCTCACCGCTGTTTACCGGCGGCGCGGGTTCGGGGGAATCCGAGATTCGCCGTTACATTCTCGAAGCCGATTTGCTGGAAGCCATCGTCGCATTGCCCACGGATATGTTCTACAACACCGGCATAGCCACGTATGTGTGGATATTGTCGAATAAAAAAGCCGCAGAACGCAAAGGCAAAGTGCAATTAATCAATGGCGTCAATCTGTGCAGCAAAATGCGTAAATCGTTAGGCTCCAAACGCAATGTGATGGAAGAAGACGACATCGCCACCATCACCCGCGCCTTTGGTGCGTTTGCAGTGGTTGAGGCGCGTGAACTGGACAAACCCACCGAGCAAAAAAGTAACCGTGGCCGCCAGTCCGAGAACCCTAAGACAGCCGCCGCAAAAACCTTCGCCAGCAAAATATTCCCGACCCATGCCTTCGGTTATCGCCGCATCACCATTGAACGTCCGTTACGGCTTTCCTACCAGTTCAGCGATGAACGCCTGGCGGAATGCCGCTACGCGCCCGGCGCACTGAATGCGGCGATGCAATGGATTTATCAGGAATACCAAAGCTGGGAAGGTAAAACTTGGTCGGATGCGGCAGACTGCCCTCACTATGGCGATGTGGCCGAACACGAAGAAGCCATCCGCCGTTACCTGAAAACGCACTTTGCCGAACTGAAGGAAAAACAGATCAAGGACCTGCTGGATCGACAAACCTGGCTGGAACAAAAACAGGTACTGCTGAAAGCCAAACAGCTACAAGCCGCCATCGGCACGCAGCAATATGATGACATAAATGGTTTTGACGAAACGCTCAAAGTGGCCTGCAAG
>JAUSLF010000071.1 GCA_030646695.1 Nitrosomonadaceae bacterium | reverse complement strand
TTTCGTATGATAAAGACTCTGGTACTCTTTCATTTGATTCTCCTAACTTTTGATCAAGTCAGAAGAATCAGGCTGACCGTAGCGCTCGGTCAAACCTAGTGAGTCCCCCGGCATAGCCGGGGGATTACCTTATTTATTTATAACCAATTTTCATATCACCTACGAACTGGCAGATCAATATGAACGACCCCTTACCCAAACCCGGTTGGCTTGAACGCCTGAGTGCGCTGCTGCTGCGCGAACCGGGCGATCGCGAACAATTGGTGGCATTGCTGCATTCTGCGTATGAGCGCGATCTGCTTGATTCCGATGCCCTGAGCATGATCGAGGGCGTGATGCAGGTCTCCGAAATGCAGGCACGCGACATCATGGTGCCGCGTTCGCAAATGGATGTGATCGACATCAGTGAAACCCCGGATAAATTCATTCCATTGATGATCGAAACCGCCCACTCGCGTTTCCCCGTCACCGAAAATGATAAAAACAATGTGATCGGCATTCTGCTGGCAAAGGATCTGCTGCGCTACTATGCCGGAGAGGAGGAATTCAACGTACGCGAGATGCTGCGCCCGGCGGTATTCATCCCAGAATCCAAGCGGCTCAATGTTCTGCTCAAGGATTTTCGCAGCAATCGCAACCATATGGCCATCGTGGTGGACGAATATGGCAGTGTGGCGGGACTGGTGACCATCGAAGACGTGCTGGAGCAAATCGTCGGTGAAATCGAAGATGAATATGATTTCGACGAGGCTGCGGACAACATCGTGCAGGACACGATTGGTCACTACCGCGTCAAAGCCATTACCGAGATTGCCGATTTCAACCAAACGCTAATGGCGAAATTCGACGATGAGGATTACGACACCATCGGCGGCCTGGTACTGAACAAGTTTGGCCGCCTACCCAAGCGGGGCGAGTCGGTCATGATCGGCGACTTCAAATTTATGGTGCTGCACGCCGACAGCCGCAGGTTACATACGCTGCTGGTTGAGAGAATCGGGGGCGAGGATTGAACCGTAAGGATTCAAGAATCGGGAATCAGTCAGCAAGAAATAATCTCCGTTCCAGTTTAATTATTGTTTTTGTTCTCGGCGCGTTTACCGTCCTCGGTTTTGCACCGTTCTATCTTTTCCCCATTCCGGTTATCACGCTCGCACTGCTGCTTCATTTCTGGCGCAAGAGTGCGACGCCACTACAGGCAGCTTTGCTGGGTTTCTGTTTCGGCATGGGTTTATTTAGCGCGGGGGTAACCTGGATTTACGTAAGCCTGCACGATTTCGGTGCGATGCCGATGCCCATCGCAGTGTTTGTCCTGATCGTGCTCTGTGCCTACCTTTCGTTATTCGCCACGCTGACAGGCTGGTTGCTGACAAAGCTGCGTATCGCCGCACCCGCAGTCTGGTCGTTGACTGCTGCTGCGCTGTGGGTATTGTCCGAATGGCTGCGCAGTGTGCTGTTCACCGGGTTCCCCTGGCTGACATTGGGTTATTCACAAGTTCCTGTCAGTCCTCTGGCAGGCTTTGCTCCGCTGCTGGGAGTCTATGGCGTTTCACTGATGCTGATACTGAACGCTGCGCTCCTGTGCCTGTTTGTTGAAAAAGGATTGCGTACCCGGCGCTATCTACTGCCGCTGCTGGCAATATGGGTTACAGGTTTCGGCTTGCAGCAGATCAGTTGGACTGAAGCACGGGGTGAGCCGGTAACAGTGAGTCTGTTGCAGGGAAACATCTCGCAGGATCTGAAGTGGCGGCCGGACCACGTAGTTAATTCGATGGATATTTATGCCGGGCTCGCGCTGGAAAGCAGCAGCCGCCTCATCATCACACCGGAAATTTCGGTGCCGCTGTTTCGCGACGAAGTGCCGTCAGGCTACCTGGCGCAACTTGCCGATCACGCCAGGCAGAATGATGGCGATATTCTTGTCGGCATGGTTGAAACATCTGCCGGAGGCAAAGAATACTACAACACCATGTTCAGCTTCGGCACCGCTCCCGATCAGAGCTACCGCAAGTTTCATCTGGTACCGTTTGGTGAATTCATCCCGTTAAAGCCTGTGTTTGGCTGGGTCATCGATGTGCTGAAAATTCCGCTGTCAGACTTTTCACGCGGTGGACTTGATCAGCGCCCGATGAATCTGGCCGGGCAAAGCGTAGCAGTAAATATCTGCTACGAAGATGTGTTCGGCGAGGAAATAATCAGCCAGTTGCCGCAAGCCACGCTGCTCGCCAATGTCAGTAACGATGCCTGGTTTGGGCGATCCATTGGCCCCCGGCAGCACTTGCAGATTTCGCAAATGCGCGCGCTGGAGACCGGCCGCTACATGCTGCGCGCCACCAATACCGGCGTTACTGCCATCATCGATCAGCGCGGCGTAGTGCTGCAGGAAGCAGAAATATTCACCACCACTGCGCTGCACGGTTTGGCGCAGGGATATACCGGTGCGACGCCATATGTCCACTTTGGCAACAGCCTGATACTGGGACTCGCCGGCTTATTACTGCTTATCGGCTTTCTGCCGGCATTTCGCAGCACGCACAAAACCCTGTAAAATCCCGGCAACTATTAATAACCATTGCCATTTCGCCCAGCACCCTCATGCCCACATTCCAGGAAATCATCCTCACCCTGCAACACTATTGGAACAAGCAGGGCTGCGCGTTGCTCCAGCCTTATGACATGGAGGTGGGGGCGGGCACCAGTCATACCGCAACTTTCTTGCGCGCATTAGGACCGGAGCCATGGAAAGCTGCATACGTGCAGCCTGTGCGCCGCCCCAAGGACGGCCGTTACGGTGAGAATCCAAACCGTCTGCAGCATTACTACCAGTTTCAGGTGGTATTAAAACCCGCGCCGGCCAACATCCTGGAACTGTACCTTGATTCACTGAAAGAACTGGGTTTTGACCTGAAGCAAAATGACGTTCGCTTTGTCGAGGACGATTGGGAGAACCCGACGCTGGGCGCCTGGGGTCTAGGCTGGGAAGTATGGCTGAACGGTATGGAAGTCACGCAATTCACTTACTTCCAGCAGGTGGGCGGTATCGACTGCAAACCAATCACCGGCGAAATCACTTATGGCCTGGAACGGTTGGCGATGCATCTGCAAGGCGTGGAAAGCGTATTCGACCTGACCTGGACGAAAGGACTCACCTACCGCGATGTTTACCACCAGAACGAAGTCGAGCAATCGGCCTATAACTTCGAACACAGCGACGTGGAATTTTTGCTGCTGGCTTTTGGCAAGCACGAGCAACAGGCCAAATATCTGATGGAACAACGACTGGCATTGCCGGCTTACGAGCAGGTGTTGAAAGCCGCACATAGCTTTAATCTGCTGGATGCACGCGGGGCGATCTCCGTCACCGAACGCGCCGCCTACATCGGGCGCATTCGCCACTTGGCGCGCAGCGTCGCGCAAGCCTACTACGAGAGCCGCGAACGCCTGGGCTTCCCGCTGGCGCTACGCGAGTGGGTAGCACAAATGCCAGAAAAAACGACATGAGCATGACCACAAAAAGCCTGCTGGTCGAGTTGCTGGTTGAAGAACTGCCACCCAAGTCGCTGCAGAAACTGGGTGACAGTTTTGTGGAGGTGTTGACTGTCAACCTCAAAGCGCAAGGCCTGACAGCGAATGATGCAGTGGCGACAGCTTATGCTTCACCACGTCGTCTTGCAGTGCATGTCACCAATGTGGCGGGGCAAGCGGCAGACAAGTCCATGTCACAAAAACTGATGCCAGTGGCAGTGGGACTGGATGTAAATGGGCAGCCCACGGCAGCGCTGCTTAAAAAACTCGCCGTCTTTGGTGCCAATGCATCGGTGGTGCCGGATCTCAAGCGCGCGCTGGATGGGAAAACAGAAACCTTGTTCTTCGACAGCATGCTCAAGGGCACGACACTCGCACAAGGTTTGCAGAAGGCGCTAGATGAAGTCATCGCCAAACTACCCATCGCCAAGGTAATGACCTATCAACTCACCGACGGCTGGAGCAGTGTGCAATTCGTGCGCCCCGCACATGGCTTGATCGTACTGCATGGCGCGGAGATTGTGCCGGTCAGCGTACTAGGCTTGACCGCCGGACGCGAGACGCAGGGCCACCGCTTCGAGGCGGCTAGCCAGACGTTGGAAATCCCCGATGCCGACGGCTACGAAGCGCAGATGGAAAACGAAGGTGCAGTCATCCCGAGTTTTAAAAAACGCCGCGCAGAGATCGCGCGCCAGCTGGCAGAAGCCGCAGCGAAGATGGGTGACGGGGTGAAGCCCATTGCAGATGATGCCTTGCTGGACGAAGTGACTGCATTGGTTGAACTCCCTAATGTGCTTGCCGGAAAGTTTGATGCCGCATTCCTGGAGGTGCCGCAGGAATGCCTGATTCTGACCATGAAAGCCAACCAGAAATATTTCCCGCTGCTGAATACCAGCGGCAAGCTCACCAACAAATTCCTGATCGTGTCCAACATCCGCCCGGCAGATGCGAGCCTGGTGATCAGCGGTAACGAGCGTGTGCTGCGAGCACGTCTGGCCGATGCGCGATTCTTCTTCGATCAGGACCGGAAAAAACCGCTGGATTCGCACGTACTTGATCTAGCCAAGGTGGTGTATCACAACAGACTCGGTAGCCAAGGTGATCGCGTACAACGCGTGCAGTCTATCGCAATTAGCATCGCTACAAAGCTGGGTGGCGAAGAACTGGCGCGACAGGCCGAACAAGCCGCCTTGCTGGCCAAGGCCGATCTGCTCACCAACATGGTGAGTGAATTTCCCGAGTTGCAAGGCATCATGGGGCGTTATTACGCGCAACACGATGGAGTAAATGATGACATTGCTTACGCCATCGAGGACCATTACAAACCACGCTTTTCCGGCGACGAACTACCGCGCAACATGGTCGGCATCTGCGTGGCGTTGGCGGACAAGCTGACAACTTTGATCGACATGTTCGGTATCGGCGAGATTCCCACCGGTGACAAGGATCCATTCGCATTGCGTCGCCACGCACTGGGTGCAATCCGCATACTAATTGAGCGAGATCTCCCGCTTGAGTTGAATTGGCTGTTCCATGCGGCGCGTCTCATAGATGCCAGGGTAATAATGGTACTGTCCGATTTTATTTATGACCGGCTTGCTGGCAACCTGCGTGAACAAGGTTATTCTGCACAAGAGATAGATGCAGTTCTGTCGTTGCGACCACAATTATTGATTGAAGTACCCAAACGCCTCGCTGCCGTGCGTGCTTTCGCCGCGTTGCCAGAAGCGGCTGCGCTGGCTGCCGCAAATAAACGGGTGGGTAACATTCTGAAGAAAGCAGAAGGCAATATTCCCCTGCGACAAGCTTGGGATGAACGGCTTGAAATTGACACTGAGCTGTTACAAGAGCCAGCCGAACAAGCCTTGCATCAAATATTGAACCGGATCGCACCCAAGGCCGAAGCAGCTTTCGCGGCAGGTGACTACACTGCCTCTTTACAAGCCCTGGCTGCGTTGAAAGAACCGGTGGACACTTTCTTTGACAAGGTGATGGTCAACACCGAGGATGCGGCGCTGCGCGCCAATCGCCTCGCGTTGTTGCTGCAGTTACAACAGGCAATGAATCGCGTCGCCGACATTTCCAAACTGGCTACCTGACATGAAACTGATCATTCTCGACCGTGACGGCGTCATCAATTACGACAGCGATACTTTCATCAAAACACCAGATGAATGGAAACCCATTCCCGGCAGCCTAGAAGCAATTGCCCATCTCACCCAGGCCGGTTACCGGGTAGTGGTTGCCACCAATCAATCCGGCATCGGTCGCGGCTTGCTGGACATGACGGCGTTCAATGCCATCAACGACAAGATGTGCAAAGCAGTGAGCCAGGCAGGCGGACGCATTGATGCGATGTTTTTCTGTCCGCACACCCAAGCGGATCAGTGCGACTGCCGCAAGCCCGCAACCGGTATGCTCGAGGAAATCGCGCAGCGTTTCAGTCTGGATTTGAAGGGTGCGCCCGCAATCGGCGATTCGCTGCGTGACCTGCAGGCTGCGGCCACAGTGGGCGCAGCTCCGATGCTGGTGCTGACCGGCAAAGGCAAAGAGACCAGAGCGGCGGGTGGACTTCCCGGAAATACGCAGATTTTCGCCGACCTGGCGCAAGCAGTTGATACTCTGACAGGATGAGTATGATCCTGGCGGTGCTGCGCTCGACACTCTATACCCTGATTCAGTTCGTCATCACGCCGCCTTATGCGCTGATTGCGCTGGCCACCTTTCCGCTGCCGCCGCTCAGCCGCTATCGCATCATCTCCGGCTGGGCGCATCTGATGCTGTTCCTGCTGCGCGTCATCTGCGGCGTCCGCTACCGTGTACTGGGGGCGGAACATATCCCCGAAACACCCAGCATCGTGTTATCAAAACATCAATCGGCATGGGAGACGCTGGCATTCCAACAGATCTTTCCACCGCAGGTGTGGGTGCTTAAAAAAGAGCTGTTGCGTATTCCATTCTTCGGCTGGGGACTGGCGATGACCAGCCCTATCGCCATCGACCGCAGTTCTGGAAAGGCAGCGCTGAAACAGATTGTCGAACAAGGCAGAAACCGGCTGAAGCAGGGATTCTGGATCGTTATTTTCCCGGAGGGTACCCGCATCGCCCCCGGGGAGAAAGGCAAATATGGCATCGGCGGCGCATGGCTCGCGACCCATACCGATGCGCCGGTGGTGCCGGTCGCGCACAATGCAGGGGAGTTCTGGAGCAAAGATGCCTTTGTCAAACTGCCGGGCACGATTACCGTCAGCATCGGTGCGCCGATAGATTCCACCGGCATGGAACCGGGCGAGCTCAATACCAAAGTGGAAGCGTGGATTGAAGCCGAGATGGCCCGCATCAGTGACCAGGAAACACCACGCTCCCATTCGACAGGAGAGAATCGATGACAGGAAATCTGCCCCAATTCCCGTCAAAGGATCAAGTAACGCCTGCAGGGGAGATTTACCGTGTCAGCTTGAATGGCAAGGAAGTGGTCTACACACTCAAGCGTTGCAGACGCCGAACCATCGGCATGAAAATAGACAGCGATGGCCTGACTGTCAGCATTCCACCGCGAGAGTCGCTGCGCTGGGTCGAATCGGCCTTGCGCGACAAAGCCGACTGGGTGGTAAAAAAACTTGCCGAATGGGCAAACAAAAAAACGATCCGGCTGGTGTGGGAGGAGGCTGCGATTTTCCCGCTGCTGGGGGAGCCATGGCAGTTGACGACGACAGCGCCTGGAGTAATGCAAATGACCCAGGCAAGAATGAAAACCAGAATAGAAGACAGGCAACTGGCATTGCCATTGCCATCCGTACTGACCATGTCGCAAATCGAGGAAATCGTGATGACATGGTATCACCAGCAAGCACTGACTTGCTTCAGCGAACGCATCGTACTATACGCGAATAAGCTTGGTGTGCCGCAGCCACAACTACGGCTATCGCGCGCCAGAACCCAATGGGGCAGTTGCAATGCGTGCGGTATCGTCCGCCTCAACTGGCGACTGATCCAAATGCCGCTCCCTCTGGTGGATTACGTGGTGGCGCACGAACTGTCACACCTTATCGAGATGAACCACTCCCCGGCATTCTGGCAAACGGTGGCAAGCATTTACCCGGATTATCTGGCAGTGCGAAAGGAATTGCAGAAGCTTGGGTGACGATTCGGGTTCATGCATTGCAATGTCTTTATGTTAGTATTTTGCATCCATAGTCCGGGCAATTATCCCATGCATAAATTCTGTATCACCACTCTGCTAGTCCTGCTGCTTGGCGCCTGCGGTCTGAAAGGTCCGCTCTATCTTCCGCAAGATGCCCCTGCACAGCAATCCAAGAACGAAGAGAAAAAGAAGTGAGCGGCTTCCCATCATTTCCTTATCGCAACGCCAAGCTCTGTGTCGAATCGGTTGCGCTGGACCGCATTGCCACAGAATTTGGCACCCCCTGCTACGTCTATTCACGCGCGGCGCTGACTGCTGCCTACCGGGAATTCGACTCGGCCTTTGCCGGACGCGATCATCTGGTGTGCTACGCGGTCAAAGCTAATTCAAATCTCGCCGTACTCAATTTATTCGCCCGTCTCGGCAGTGGCTTCGACATCGTTTCTGGTGGTGAACTGCAGCGGGTACTGAATGCCGGCGGTAATCCGCAGAAAGTAGTATTTTCCGGCGTGGGTAAACACCCTGACGAAATGCGTGCAGCACTTGCTGCCGGAATATTCTGCTTCAATGTGGAGTCGGAAGCTGAGTTGGTAACGCTGAACCGGATAGCGGCTGAGATGGGTAAGATCGCACCGGTGAGCTTGCGGGTAAACCCTGATGTAGACGCGAAAACTCACCCTTACATTTCCACTGGCCTCAAGGAAAACAAGTTTGGCATTCCCTTTGATGAAGCGGAGAAACTTTACCTCTCCGCCCGGCAGTTTGCCAACGTACATATTACCGGATTGGACTGTCATATCGGTTCACAACTGACCGAACTTGATCCTTTCGTTGAAGCCTGCGGGAAAATGCTCGGTCTGCTGAACCGCCTGGAAGCGCAGGGATTACAGATCGAACATCTGGATCTGGGTGGTGGACTGGGGATCCGTTATTCCGCAGAAAAACCGCCAGCGGCACGGGACTATGTTGCGGCATTGTGTAACGACATCGGTCAGCGGAGCCAGCGCATTTTGATCGAACCCGGACGCGCGCTGGTAGGGAACGCTGGCTTACTGCTCACCCGTGTTGAGTACCTTAAACATACGCCTCATCGGGATTTCGCCATCGTGGACGCAGCCATGAATGATCTGATACGCCCGGCGCTCTATGACGCATACCATGAAATCCTGCCAGTCACTGCAAACGGCGGTAACGCTAAAACCTACCAAATCGTCGGCCCTGTTTGTGAAACCGGTGATTTTCTGGGGCATGACCGCAAGCTCGCCCTGTCCCAGGGAGACTTGCTCGCCGTCATGTCTGCCGGGGCCTACGGCATGAGCATGAGTTCCAATTACAATACCCGCCCCCGCGCCGCTGAGGTAATGGTAGACGGCGACCGCATCCACCTGATCCGCGAACGTGAGTCGGTGGAACAATTGATCGCTGGCGAAAAAATCCTGCCTTGACAAGGGTGCATCAGGAATAGGGCATATACCACAGCTTCCGTCACCAGCCGCATTGTGCACCCCTCTTGATTCCTGCTACAACAGAAAAACTGTAGCCAGTCCCAGAAAAATAAAAAATCCACCGCTGTCAGTAACGGCGGTGATCATCACGCTGGAGCCTGCCGCCGGGTCACGCCCCAATTTTTGCAGAACCAATGGAATCAACACTCCCAAGGATGCTGCCAACAGCAGATTCAATGTCATCGCCAAAGCCATCACCAGACCGAGGGCAACGCTGTCATAAATAAAGAAGGCGAACAACCCGACTGCACTGCCCCATACCATGCCATTTACGGCACTCACCCCGATTTCTTTGGCAAATAGCTTGCGTGCATTGCCGATGTTGAGCTGCCCCAAGGCAAGGGCACGTACAATCATGGTGATGGTTTGATTACCAGAGTTGCCGCCGATGCCGGCAATGATCGGCATCAGCGCCGCCAGCGCTACCAGCTTTTCGATGGAATCTTCAAACACACCGATCACGCGTGAGGCAATAAATGCCGTTACCAGATTGACCGCCAGCCAGACCCAGCGATTCTTCACGCTCTTCCACACCGGGGCAAACAGATCTTCTTCTTCGCTCAAACCACCCAGCTTGAGCGCTTCATTTTCCGATTCCTCGCGGATGAAATCCATCACCGCATTAACGGTAACGCGCCCAACCAGTTTCCCCTCCGCATCCACCACTGAAGCGGAAACAAGATCATAACGCTCGAATGCATGCGCCGCCTGTTGCGCTTTGTCGTTGGGGTGAAGCTTCAACATTTCCGTAGACATCACTGCTGCTACTTCGGTATCGGGATCACTCACCAGTAGACGATTTACCGGCAGCACACCCTTGAGATGCTCGTCCCGGTCCACCACGAACAGCTGGTCCGTGTGGCCAGGCAACTCATCCAGCCGGCGCAGATAGCGCAGCACCACTTCCAGCGTCACATCTTCACGGATCGTAACTATATCGAAATCCATCAGCGCTCCCACCGCATCTTCCGGGTAGGACATGGCGGCACGCAACTGCTCGCGCTCCCCCACCGGCAGCGACTGGAACACATCGTCGATAACATAGCGCGGCAAGTCGGGGGCAAGATCGGCAATCTCATCCGCATCAAGTTGCTCCGTCGCGGCCACCAGCTCGTTGCTGTCCATGGCAGCGATGAGCGTTTCGCGTACCGCATCGGAAACTTCCAGCAGGATCTCACCGTCCCGCTCTGCCTTGACCAGATCCCAGATCGTCAGACGATCTTCCAATGGCAAGGCTTCCAGAATATGCGCGACGTCGGCCGGATGGAGCCTATCGAGCAATTGCTGCAGTTCTACCAGATTCTGTTTATGCACCAGGGATTCGACTAACTCATGGCGCGGCATTTCCTGCATCTGCACAAAACCCGCCATCAGTTTGTGCTTGCTCAGCAAATGGATCACCTTCTGCAAGTGCGCTTGCAGGTTTTCCGTTTCTCTGTGGTTATTTGCTTCAGTCATGGCAGATCGCCCCAACAGCGAGACAAAATTGCCAGATTGTAAGGAAAATCAGGGGCTAGGTCGAATAATTATCCTGAGCAGGACGCTGGACGCAGGGAAATATACCCCATACTGGCGGCAACCCAGCCACGGATTGTCACGGGATTTGTATCGAAACCATCCGGCTGAAAATGATATCGGTTTTTTTCAGCAGCCACGGCGTATTGCGATTGAGATCATAGAAACGCGGGTTGGGAACCATTGCGGCGAGACGGGCAGCTTGTTTTGCCGTGAGGGCTGAAGCGGAGACGCCATAGTAGTGGCGGCTGGCAGCTTCCGCACCGAATACGCCATTGCCCCACTCAATCTTGTTCAAGTAAATTTCCAGAATGCGGCGCTTGGACATCACATTTTCCAGCATCAGCGTAATGATGGCTTCCTCGATCTTGCGCCACGGTGTTTTTTTGCCGGAGAGGAACAGATTCTTCACAAGCTGCTGGCTGATGGTGGAGCCACCCCTAACAAATTTTCCCTTTTCCAGGTTCTTCTCGTAGGCTTCCTGAATGGCCTCAAAGTCGAAGCCTTCATGCTGCAGAAATTTGCCATCTTCGGCTGCAATGATGGCGCGCTTGAGATGAGGAGAAATCCGCTCATAAGGCACCCATTGATGGTGCAACATTGCTTCGGGTTTCTTCTCCTGCAGTACATCCAGCCGCTCCTGCATGAATGCGCTGGTAGATGGATTATAGAAATTCCAGTAAACAATATGGCCGAAAATCCACAATTGATAGAGCAATACTGCGCCGGCGAGAAAGAAGAGAAATCGCCAGAGCCAGCGCTTGAGAAATTTGCCCATGCTTTATCCTAAATCCGGCAGTTGGACAGCCTTAAATCCGCATCTTCATGTCTCTGGCCTTAGCATCGCAATCACAGGCTCCGTTTCCGGCCTCACTCCTCGCCACAGAAAGAACGATTCCGCTGCCTGCTCCACCAGCATGCCTATGCCGTCAGCCAGGTGGGTTGCGCCTTGCTGTTGCGCAAATTGTAGAAAAGGCGTGAGCCCATTGCCGTACATCATGTCGTAAGCCAGCGACTCGGCAGCGAACACGCCTGCAGGTAGTGACGGCAGCTCGCCACTCAGGCTGGCGGAGGTCGCGTTGATGACAATGTCGAATCTTTGTCCGGCCAGATCCGCATAATTAGAGGACGCAATACTCCCATATGCAGAAAACTGCTGCTGCAGTTCATGTGCTTTTTGTGCGGTGCGATTGGCGATGGTCAGCATCTGCGGCTGGTGTTCCAGTAGCGGCAGCAACACGCCACGGGCGGCTCCACCCGCACCCATTAGCAACACCCGCTTGCCTGTAATGACAAAATCCAGATTGATTACAATGTCGCGTACCAATCCAGCACCATCGGTATTGTCACCGAGAATTTCATCGTTATCGAATACGAGCGTGTTGACCGCCTGGGCAACGGCGGCCCGTTCAGTCAGGCGGGTCGAAATCTTGCAGGCTTCGAGCTTGAATGGAACGGTTACATTCATGCCCTTGCCGCCACATTGCCGAAAGGTTGCTACCGCTATGGCAAAGCCATCTGGCGGCGCAAAAATAGCTTCATAGCGCATGTCCTGGTCAGTCTGTCGGGAAAATTCAGCATGAATTAACGGTGATTTGCTGTGAGCGATGGGGTTGCCGATAACGGCATAAAGATCAGGCATAACGTAATGATTAGTGGTTAGTACTGCAGTGTCAAGCAGCTCCAGGTTGGAAGCTGCGTTGATTATTCGCTCAACAGCTCGTCCGAGCGGGTAAATACCCAGGTACGGGTGATATGCAGGATGTCGGTATCTTGACTGATGTCAGGCGGAAAAGGAGCGAAGCCGTTCTGCCCGGCGAGTTTTACAATGCGTATCGCTGCCTCATCCAGAATCTTTTTGCCTGAGGAGCGGTTGATTTCAACCGACTCCAGGCTGCCATCAGACTTGATGCTGACGGTGAGTTGCAGGTTTCCAAACAGCTTTTCCCGCTTGGCAGCTTCGGGATAATTCAGATTTCCAACCCGCTCCACCTTTGCCCGCCAGTCTTCGACATAGCGGGCAAAGCGGTATTCCTGTGCACGAGCACCGATGAATCTTCGTTTTGGGCGCTTCTGATAGGCATCATAGTCCTTGGCGATCTGCGCCTCCAAGCGTGTAATCTCAAGGCTGCGCTGCATCAGATCAGTGGTATTGGGCGTGTCCTGTCTCTGTACCAGCTGCTCTGACTGAAGATCGGGTTGATGGACGTCGCGCTTGCTATTGACCGTAGTCATCAGCCTTTTTGCTTCCTGTTCGAGTTGCTCAGTCTTTTGTTTGGCATTGGCCACATCGACCGGTTGCTTGTGCTCCGGCAATAGTGGAAAGGGTGTCTTGGCGCGGCGGTTGTCGTCAGTGTTGCCGCCACCATCCAGGTTGGCCTGCGCCAGGGTATTTGCCTTGTGCGGTTTTGAGGCGGATTTACTATTGACCAGTACCACTTCCAGTGTTGTTGCAGCTTTGTCGATTTTTGCAGACGGAAGCTTGAAGGTAACGCCAAACAATACAACTGCATGAAAAATCAATGACAGCAGTATCGCCACATTCAGGCGTGATGATGGATCAAGCAGCCAGCTGTGGAATATGGCGAGATTGAAATCTGGTCTATTTGGTGTGGCGGCCAACGTACTAGCGAGTTTGAGAATTAAGCCTGAGAATATTTTACGTCGCGCCCATTGTAAGCAACAACGGCACGCTTGTCACATGGTTAGGTTTCCAGTTTACGCAGGAATCTTGCGTTGCATGTGAGATCCAGTAAATCAACCTGAGAAATCTCCACCTCAACATACGTTTCCGGCGACATATCCGGCAACGAGGGTACCCGTATCACCAGCGGCAGGCGATCCAATTTCACCAGATTCTCCTTGAGTACCTGCGCACCAGTTGTATTGATATTTTCCTGCAATAGCCAGCGCAGGCACCAATAACGCTCCATGCCACGCTGGAAATCCCCATAGGCCTCGTAAATCGCCTCAAAATCCCGCATCGCCAGCAACAGATCATCGCTTTCTCTGGTGTAGGGCGGTGTTTCTCTACGCAGCAGCGCGATTAGTTGCCGCTGATTAATGAGATCCACATAGCGCCGCAACGGTGAACTGGTCCAGGCATACTGAGAAACACCCAAACCCTGGTGTGGCGCAGGAGAGGTGCTCATTCTCACTTTGCCGCCGCTCTGGTTGCGATAGATACCGGCGACACCGCCATCGGCCAGCTGCTTACCCCATTCGGCATTGACGTAAATCATCAGCTCCGCCACCACCTTGTCGATCGGCGAACCACGTCGGCGCTCGCTGATAATGACGTGATCATCTTTAACATTAAAGCTGTAATCGATTTTCTCGTTATTGCTGTCGCTGGCCTTGCCGCGCAATGCCTCCATCTTGCCGGCGAAATTCCATAGCGCCCGCAGTTCTTTGCCGAAAGGATGATCGAGATTGTCACTTGCCAGGGTGTATTCGTTAAAATGTTGCTCCAGCGTGTCGTGTCGCAGGTTTGCGGCGACTCTCACCTGCTCGATGCGGCTGTGCGTGGCAGTTATGGTGAAGTCATCTGCCACGTCGAGATACATTGAAAGCACTGGGCACAAACGCTCTTCGCCCAGCGTGTAGTGATGTATCACAGCTTCCGGCAACATGGTGATCTTGTTGCCCGGCAGGTAGACGGTAGAAAGGCGTTTTGCCACCACTCTGTCCAGAGGTGATCCTGGCGCAATCCCCAAAGCAGGAGCGGCAATGTGGATGCCGATGCGAAAGCTGCCAAGAGTCAACGGTGTAACTGAAAAAGCATCATCAATTTCGGTGGTGGTGGCATCGTCTATGCTGAAAACAGCCACATCCGCCACCGGCAAATCTGCCGGATCACTCAGTTCACCGTCTGTGTCGAGCGGGCCGAAGCCTGTACCTTCTGGAAAATACTCCAGCAGAAATCGGTTGAAATGATAATCATGCGAGGATGGTATTGCACCGCATTTCTCCAGCAGCCTGGGAACGTTTAGTTTGGCTGCAGTACAAGCAGCATCCAGCGCCTTCCATTCAACCGTATTCTTGTCGGGCCGGTAGAGCAGTTCGGTCAACAGCGGCCTGAACTCATCCGGCAAGGTGAATGCTGCTAACAACTTCACATAACGAGATTGTTGTTCTGCCTGGAGGCGTTTTTTTTCCTGACTGGCGAGCGCTGCCTTGAGCGCTTCTGGTGGCGCGGCTTTATATCGTCCCCGGCCTTTTTTATAGAAATACATCGGTGCCGCATGCAACCGTATCAGTACTGCCGCTGCCTCCACCGGGTTGGGCAAATGACCAAAATAATCTGCAGCCAGAGCATCGCTAGCAAACTCAGCATCGCTCACGCAACACTCCCAGAGGAAGTTCAGATCCAGGTCGTCTGCCGTTTTTTGTGCAAAATGCATGAATTCAGACAGAGGTGGCGCATCAAACCGCAGCAGTACCGACGCAACCTTGATTTTCGAGCGCTTACCGTGAGGTGCTTCTACTTGCAGTGAAGTCGTGTTGTCGGCAAGGATGGCGCCCACCTTGAAAACGCCTTCCTCTTCGTAAAAAACATTCATGAGTGTTGTTGCGGACGTGGCCGGCGAGAGTGATTAAAATCGCCGAGCCAGAAGTGGTTAATGCGTCGGTATTGGATTATACCCCGAAACCCATATTCACCGGCCGAACCATTTCCCAAGGGGATCGGATTCTAATGTGCGGCCGGAATCGACTACGACGCAAGTGAGGGTGATCGATATGAACGGCGAAGAGTTGGACGCGGCGGCACGCCCGTAAGCCCTCTCGATGGGGCAGTCGCGGTGTATTTTTCGGTGACGTTTGGAAACGCAACCATCAAATATCTGCTGCAGTTAATTCAGTTTGCCGTGACACTGCTTATACTTTTTCCCTGACCCGCACGGGCATGGATCATTGCGACCAACCTTGCCGCTTTGTCGCACGAACGGCTGGTGCTTCTCCTGTCTGTCCTCGCGCTCACCATCCTCCCCCAATGCTTCCTCATAAGCCGCATGGTGATACTGAATGTTCACTGGCGGCTGTGGTGCTTCCGCTACTTCTTCCACCTGTTGCTCACTTCTGATCTGGACCGTCATGAGTATCCTGGTGACTTCGGCCTTGATTTCTTCCAGCATGGTGGTGAACAGGTCGAAAGCTTCGCGCTTGTATTCCTGTTTTGGATTCTTCTGTGCATAACCGCGCAAATGGATGCCCTGGCGCAAATGATCTAGCGCTGCCAAATGCTCGCGCCAGTGGGTATCGAGGCTTTGCAGCATCACCGCGCGTTCATAATGGTGCATGACATTGGCACCGACCTGCTGCACCTTGCTCTGATAATGCTCGTGTACCACCTCGGCAACACGCTGAAGTAAATTCTCTTCATGTAGACCAGGCTCCTTTTCCAGCCACTCGTGCAACGGTAAATGTAGCTGATATTCGGCGGCCAGCGCCTTTTCCAGCCCTGGTACGTCCCATTGTTCCTCAACGCTTTGCGGCGGGATATAGAGGCCAATAAAATTACTCAGCACATCCTCGCGCATTGCCGTGATCGTCTCCGAAATGTCTTGTGACTCCATTAGCTCATTACGCTGCTGATAAATCACCTTGCGCTGATCGTTGGCGACATCATCGTATTCCAGCAATTGCTTGCGCATATCGAAGTTGCGGGCCTCCACTTTGCGCTGGGCGTTCTCAATGGCGCGCGTGACCCACGGATGTTCGATGGCCTCGCCCTCCGGCATGTTGAGGCGCTGCATGATGCTTGCTACGCGGTCGGAAGCGAAGATACGCAAAAGCGGGTCTTCCAGCGAAAGATAAAAACGGCTGGAGCCAGGGTCGCCCTGACGCCCGGAACGTCCACGCAACTGGTTATCCACCCGGCGGGATTCATGCCGTTCGGTGCCAATGATGTGTAGCCCCCCTTGCTTGAGTACCTCATCGTGGAGCAGTTGCCATTGCGCACGCAACTCGGCAATACGCTCTGCCTTGGCCGGTTCGCCGAGATTCTCGTCCAAGCGGATGCGGTCGATCTCTGGCTCCGGGTTGCCACCCAGCACGATGTCGGTACCCCGTCCGGCCATGTTGGTGGCGATAGTAACCATCTTCGGGCGCCCAGCCTGGGTAACGATTTCTGCTTCGCGTGCGTGCTGCTTGGCATTCAGCACCTGATGTGGCAGCTTTTCCTGGGTCAATAATCCGGACAGAAATTCATTGCTTTCGATTGAAGTAGTGCCGACCAGAACCGGTTGGCCACGCTGGTAGCAGTCTTTGATGTCTGCAATGATGGCGCGGTTCTTCTCGTCTGCGGTGCGGAACACCTGGTCCATGCGATCGTCACGAATCATCGGACGATGGGTTGGAACGATCACGGTCTCCAGCCCATAGATTTGCTGAAATTCGTAAGCCTCGGTATCCGCCGTGCCAGTCATGCCGGCCAGCTTCTGATACATGCGGAAATAATTCTGAAAAGTGATCGAAGCAAGTGTCTGGTTTTCCTTCTGGATCGGAACACCTTCCTTCGCCTCTACCGCCTGATGCAACCCTTCCGACCAGCGTCTGCCGGACATGAGCCGTCCGGTAAATTCATCCACAATAACCACTTCGTTGTTCTGCACCACATAATGCTGGTCAAGGTGAAATAGAGCGTGGGCGCGCAACGCTGCGTAGAGATGATGAACCAGATTAATATTGCTGGGATCATAGAGACTGGTTCCTGGTGAGAGCAGCCCGGCTTGGGCAAGCAGCTTTTCTACATGTTCAAAACCTGCCTCGCTCAGCAGCACCTGCTGCGCTTTTTCATCCACGCTGAAATCACCGGGACTATTCTCTTTTTCCTGACGAACAAGTTTTGGAATCAGCGCGTTCATGCGTGTGTAAACTTCGGAACTCCCCTCCGCCTGGCCGGAAATAATCAATGGCGTACGCGCTTCGTCGATCAAAATTGAATCGACTTCGTCAACAATTGCATAGTTGAGGTGACGTTGCACCCGTTCGGCAGGGTGATTCACCATATTGTCGCGCAGGTAATCGAAACCAAATTCGTTGTTGGTACCGTAGGTGATGTCGGCAGCGTAGGCGGCCTGTTTGTCGCCGTGCTCCATTTGCGAGAGAATCACGCCCACACTGATGCCGAGGAATTGGTAGATGCGCCCCATCCACTCAGCATCGCGCTTGGCCAGGTAATCGTTCACCGTTACCAGGTGCACGCCTTTGCCAGCCAAAGCATTGAGATAGGATGGCAAAGTCGCCATCAGCGTTTTGCCCTCCCCCGTCCGCATCTCGGCAATCTTGCCGTTATGCAGCACCATGCCACCTATCAACTGCACACCGAAATGGCGCATTCCCAGCACCCGTTTGCTAGCCTCGCGCACTACTGCAAACACCTCTGGCAACAAAGCATCCAGGGTCTCTCCGTTAGCAATGCGTTGCTTGAACTCATCGGTTTTGGTGCGCAACTCAGCATCAGTCAGCGCCGCCATCGCAGGCTCCAGCGAGTTAATCGCACCCACCGTCTGGAAATATTGTTTGATCAGCCGATCATTACGGCTGCCGAAGACTTTCTTGAGCAGATTATTCAGCATAAAATCTCGAAAAAATTCTGTTTAAACAGTCGCCAAAAAAACAAAGGGGTGAGGTTTTCGGCCTCACCCCCACAGCAGATCATCAATCGACTCAGCCGGGTGCTTTCAAGAATCGCGTTGGATTCTGCGGCAGGCCTCTGTGTCTGACTTCAAAATGAAGGTGCGGTCCGGTGGAACGGCCGGTACTCCCCACTTCTGCGATCTTCTGTCCCCGTAATACCACTTGCCCTGGTTTGACCAAGCGCTTGGCGGCATGGGCATAGCGGCTGACGAGATCATTGCCGTGGTCAATGTCGATCATGTTACCATATTCGGGATGATAGTCAGAGTAGACTACCACGCCGCCTGCCGCAGCCATGACGGGTGTCCCGATCTCAGCGATGAAATCAACCCCTTCATGAAAGGCGCTTTTTCCTGTGAAAGGGTCAATGCGCAAGCCAAAACCGGAAGTAAACCATCTTGCTTCTACAGGTGCGAGGGTCGGTAGCGTTTTTTTCTTGAGTCTATCTTGCAGCAGAAAGGTGTCGAGCGCACCCAGCTTATCGGTGCGATCATTCAATGTAAGCGACAGCTCATTCATTTTTCTGTTAAATTCATCAAATGAAATATCCTGTGACGGCAGGGTGGAAATCGCACCCCCTTGTCCCAGAGTTTGATTAAACAGAAATTCCTGGGGCTTGATGCCGGATAGTTCAGCCAGACGCTCGCCCAGGCTATCGAGCCGCAATAGTTGCGCCTGCATTTGTCCCATTCTGACAGCCATGGCATTCAAGCTATCGCGCAGGTATGATTGGTTTTTCTGGTGCTCCTCCTGCTGTACGCTCAATACCAGGGATCGGAGGGAGGGGCTGTCTATCTTGTCCGCATAGCGCAACGAAAGATGATTCAACCCCAGTGCCAGCACTACGATAACCAGGGAGAGTGCCCCTGCCAGCAACGCCAGATGCATGCCGTTCAGGGTCAGGGTTCTTGCTCTTACCAAATTACTGGAAACTAGAATAACATTCATCTTATTTCCTAAATTTTCGTTCAGCCATGACCGCACGCAAGATCAATTTTTACCTCGCCACCCTTGGCGCAGCAGTAGATCAGCTTGGATTGTTCGCTCAAGCGAAACAATTGAGCCTGATGCAGCAAACATTCGTGGAAATCGCTCCACCTCAATTGGCAAGACACTGCACTTTGGGCAGACTTTCCGAGGGAAACTTGGCTCTATACGCGAATAGCGGCGCAATTGCGGCAAAATTAAAACAAATCTCGCCGTCGCTATTATTAAAATTCCAGCAGAAGGGTCATGAGGTTACTGCAATTCGGGTTGCCGTGCAAGCACATAACTATGTTGGCAAAATGGGCAATATAGGCAACAAAAACCTTAAAATGGGGCTGGCTGGCATGGAAAGCATGAGTCAACTGGCTGCAGGGTTGCCGGAATCGCCACTAAAAACCGCGATCGAATCACTGCTAAAGAAGCAAGCTGGTCAGAGAAGAAAATCTGATATGGCGCGCGAGTAAACGGGATGCGCAATATATTCGCTGAAGCAGATGGTGCAGCGGCGCCAGAACGCATAAACGATTCCCTTCATGCCGTCTCTTCTGTAGACGTGGAGCATCCTCAAGCTGATAGCGCAGGCGGCGAAGTTCGCGTTGCCGTATGAGTTCTCGCGATCTGCAGAGTGGCGCCAAGCGGCGCGACTGGCTTCGCATCCCGGAAACACAGCAGGATTCAGGCATCAGCATGCTCTGGCGTTTGGCTCCTAATGCGATCGACCGCCTAGAAATGCTCTACCCTGCTGCCACAATACGGCAGCCATCCCTTAATCAACCCTCATCAATCAGCCTGCTTCCGCAGGAACGCCGGGATGTCCAGCACATCCACTCCGGATTGCTTCATCGCCTCCACGGTCGCATCGTACCTTCTGTTGGTGCGGATCGCGGCGGGAATCTCCAGTTCCTTCCAGTTCACCGCATCCACCAACGCTGCATCGTCGGTCCCGGTGCGGGTGTGAATAATGCTTAACGGCTTTGGCTGAGTACGGCCGATCACTCCACCCAGCCCAGTCGCCACCATGGTAACCCTTAGGTTGTCCCCCATGCTCTCGTCAATTACGGTGCCGACAATTACAGTCGCATCTTCAGCGGTAAAGTCTTTGATGGTACTCATCACTTCATGAACTTCCCGCATCTTCATTCCCGAACTGGCAGTAATGTTTACCAGCACCCCGCGTGCCCCAGAGAGATTCAAGTCTTCCAGCAGAGGACTTGATACCGCCTGCTCTGCTGCCACGCGGGCGCGGTCTATGCCCGAGGCGAATGCGGAACCCATCATCGCTACCCCCATTTCCGACATTACTGTTTTCACATCAGCAAAGTCTACATTGACCAGACCCGGACAGTTGATAACCTCTGCAATTCCGGCAACTGCGCCATATAGCACGTTGTTGGCGGCCTTGAATGCATCCAGCATACTGATATCCTCCCCCAGCACCATCATCAGCTTGTCGTTGGGGATCACGATCAGCGAATCGACATGCTGCGACAGCGCTTCCATTCCAGCCTGCGCCGCTTTCAGGCGCTTACCCTCAAATGCAAATGGTTTTGTCACTACCGCCACGGTGAGAATGCCCATTTCTTTCGCCACCTGTGCCACCACTGGCGCGGCACCGGTGCCGGTACCACCGCCCATTCCGGCAGTGACGAACAGCATATCCGCACCTTCGATCAGTTCGGCAATACGATCGCGATCTTCCAAAGCCGCTTCACGTCCGATTTCGGGATTGGCCCCGGCGCCCAGCCCCTTGGTAATGGTCGATCCCAATTGCAACAAGGTGCGCGCCTGATTACGCTTCAACGCCTGCGCGTCGGTATTGGCGCAAATGAACTCAACGCCCTGCACGCCGTTCTGGATCATGTGATCCACCGCGTTACCACCACAACCACCGACACCGATAACTTTTATGACCGCTTCCTGTGTTTGTGTATCCATGATTTCGAACATTATGCTTCTCCTTTAGTGAATTAAAAACGCAATTTCTAAAAAAAATTTCTCGAACTTTCAACCCTAAACCTGACAACCTTGATACCAATCGCGGCACGCCCACCCCTCTATCCCTGATCCTGAATCCTAAAAATTTCCCTGAAACCAACTCCTCATTCTTTCAAAAACCTGCTTGAATGAATTGCCCTGCAGTCGGCTGTGCTGGTTGCGCTGAAGCTGTTCCATGCCGGCGATAATCAGCCCGACACCAGTGGAGAGCCGCGGTGTGCGCACCACCTCCGCCAAGCCGCCACGATAGTGCGGCAATCCCAGCCGTACCGGCATATGAAATATTTCTTCACCCAGTTCCACCATGCCTTGCAAGGAACTGCTGCCACCGGTGATGACGATCCCAGATGAAAGCAGTTCCTCGAAACCGCTACGGCGCAGTTCAGCCTGCACCAAGGAGTAGAGTTCCTCCACCCGTGGCTCAATCACTTCCGCCAGCGTCTGCCTGGAAAGCTGACGCGCACCACGGTCACCTACGCCCGATACCTCTACCATCTCGTGAGGATCGGCCATACCGCGCAAAGCGCAACCGTAGTTGCACTTGATGTCCTCCGCATCCTTGGTGGGAGTGCGCAACGCCATCGCAATATCATTGGTGATCTGGTCGCCAGCAATCGGGATCACCGCCGTATGGCGAATTGCGCCATTGGTAAATACCGCGATGTCAGTAGTGCCGCCGCCAATATCCACTAGGCACACACCCAGATCTTTCTCGTCTTCCGACAGTACCGCCATTGCCGAGGCCAATGGTTGCAGCACCAGATCGCGCACTTCCAGGCCGCAGCGGCGCACACACTTCATGATGTTCTGCGCCGCCGATACTGCACCGGTAACGATGTGTACTTTCACTTCCAGACGTATGCCGCTCATACCGATAGGCTCACGCACATCTTCCTGACCGTCTACGATAAATTCCTGATTGAGAATATGCAGCACCTGCTGGTCAGCTGGGATGTTCACTGCCTTGGCGGTTTCCATCACCCGCTCCACGTCTATGCGCGACACTTCCTTGTCCTTGATCGCCACCGTCCCGTGTGAATTGAAACTCTTGATATGACTACCGGCAATCCCGGTATAGACCTCACGGATCTTGCAATTGGCCATTAGCTCCGCTTCTTCCAGCGCGCGCTGGATCGCGTTCACCGTAGTTTCGATGTTGACGACCACGCCTTTCTTCAAACCGCGCGACGGGTGGCTGCCCATGCCGATAATTTCAAATCCGCCCTCAGGCTTAACCTCGGCAACGATAGCAACGATCTTTGAAGTGCCGATGTCGAGGCCGACGATCAGATTTTTATTTTCATTAACTCTATTCATTTATTTTGGAACCCTTAATCTCACGCTGCTTTTTTCAGATTTAGTTTGCGTGGTTCCTGCTGCGACGCTTCCGGCATACGCACAGCAAAACCGTTGGAATAACGCAAATCTACATAAGCCAGCTGCTGATTCAATTGTGCGAGGCTGCGGCCGTACGCCAGGACGTAGCGTGCCAGGCGCGCTTCCATCTGATCGCGTCCCAGTTCCAGCACAGTCCCGTTTTCCAGGTGAATGCGCCAGGCGCGACGCGGTGAAAGATTCAACTGGGCAATGTTCTGCCGCAACGGTTGCAGCAACTTGCCGAAAGCGGCGTATTGCCGCGCCACATCGAATGAACTTTCCGGCGGCCCGATGAATACCGGTAATCCCCCCTCAACCGCGGTGACAGCGCCGTCAAATACTTCTCCATGCGTATTTACCAATGCCTCGCTGCCCCAACGTGCCACTGCCACATGTTCTTCCAGCGTTACTTCCAGAGTCTGCGGCCAATGCCGCCGCACACCTGCAACCCTTACCCAGGGCAACTTCTCGAATGCGTCACGCGTCGCGTCCAGATCAACTGTCAGAAAATTCCCCGCGATCTTGCTACGAACCACTTTATCTATTTGCTCCCGTGTCACGTGCCTCAATTCACCGTTGCTGTTGTTAATGCCGCTGACACTCACCTGCTTCAACGGAAACACTGACGAACTCACCGCCCATGAACCGATTGCGTAAGCTGCCGCGAGTGCAACCAGCGCAAACAGCAGATTAGCCAGCAAATGCAACGTGTGATGGTTATCCCACATGAGCCAACTCCAGTATCCGCACCACCAGATCCTCAAATGATATTCCCGCCGCTCTTGCCGCCATCGGCACGAGACTGTGGTCGGTCATGCCGGGCGAAGTATTGGTCTCGAGAAAATAAGCCCTGCCCGATTTATCCAGCATTACATCCACTCTGCCCCAGCCTTCACATCCCAAAATCTTGTATGCCTGTAGCGCTTGTGCCTGGATTGCCTGTTCCTGTCCGGCGGACAGACCACTCGGGCAAAAATAGCAGGTGTCATTGGAAAAATACTTGGCTTGGTAATCGTACAATCCGCCTGCTGTTTCGATCCGCACCAGTGGCAGCGGGGCCTCTCCAAGAATGGCAGCAGTCAGCTCCATCCCCTCGATAAATTGCTCCGCCAGTACCACTGAGTCATGCTGCGCTGCCAACTGGTAGGCAGCTGGCAAATCCTCTGCCGCCGTCACCTTGCTCAAGCCTATGGTCGATCCTTCGCGTGAAGGCTTGACGATCAGGGGCAGACCCAACTCCTTCACCACCGCGCTGAAATCGCTTTGCGCATCAAGCACGGCATAGCGGGGAGAATTGATTCCCGCCGCCTGCCATAGCAATTTGGTGCGCCATTTATCCATCGCCAGCGCACTCGCCATGACACCGCTGCCGGTATAGGGTAACCCCATCAGTTCCAGCGCACCTTGCACCGTGCCATCTTCACCATAGCGCCCATGCAGAGCGATATGCGCCCGCTTAAACCCCTGCTGCAATAACGCTTCCATCGGTTGTTCGGCAGGATCAAATGGGTGCGCATCCACGCCTTTGCGTCGCAACGCATCCAGCACAGCTTGGCCGCTTCTGAGCGAGATCTCACGCTCGGCGGAACGACCACCCAGGAGAACTGCTACTTTTCCGAAATCGTGATTACTCACAACTGACTGCTCCTGCCAGAAAAATCCATAATCGAACTTCTGAATTCATCGCGAATCAACTGACCTCTCCGATAATCCGTACTTCCTGCACCAACTCCACTCCGGTCTGCTCTTTCACGATTCTGCGCACCGCCGCAATCACCGCTTCAATATCTGCCGCAGTGGCGTTGCCGGTATTGACAATAAAATTTGCATGCTTGGATGAAACCATCGCACCACCGATGCAAAATCCCTTTAACCCGCATGACTCGATCAGTCGCGCCGCGTGATCTCCCGATGGGTTGCGAAACACCGAGCCGGCATTGGGCAGGTTCAATGGCTGACTGTCGATACGTTTGGCGAGCAGTTCCTTGATCTTCTTGCGCGATGCCGCATCATCACCATTCTTTAATCTGAACCACCCCCCTACAAACCACTCTTCATCAGAAACGTTCCCCGGTTCCAGCTTCAAAGCCACATGCCGGTAGTCGATCGCGTAATCTCCGGGCAGACGTACCCGCAACTGACCGGCATGATTGAGCGTCTGTACGCGTTCAACAATCTCCCAGGTTTCGCTGCCATAACAGCCTGCATTCATTGCCAGTGCCCCGCCCACCGTACCGGGTATACCGGCCAGAAATTCAGCGCCTGCCAAACCATGTACTGCCGCGTATCGCGCCACCTTGGCACAGGCCACACCCGCCTCGGCATAAATCAATCTTCCATCTGCGGTCTGTTGCCCCAGACGCAGTTCATCCAACCGCGCATGCAGCAGCACTACTGTGCCGCGTACCCCGCCGTCACGTACCAGCAGATTGCTACCCAGCCCGACCATATGCACCGGTTCGCCCTGCGGCAGGGCGCGCATGAATTGAGCAAGATCGGTCAAATCGGCCGGAATATAAACGCGTTGGGCCTCCCCGCCCGCCCGCCAGGAAGTATGCTTTTTCATCGACTCATTCACTCGCGCCTCACCGCGCAGGATTTCTTCCACTCCCTCCTTGGAAGGTACGCACGAATCAGCAGTGAATTTATTGGGTTCCGTCATATCCATTCACGCATCCTGTAACAGACTGGTGATGTAAAAAATAAAATTCGGTAATGCTGCTGCGCAGATCTTTGCGCACTGCTTTTATCCTTGCCTCTCCAACCCCCAGGCGAATCATGCTTTGCCCCCTGCATCTCCATCCCTCAGCGCAATACTGGGCGCCACCCCACCCACCGACCCCGCTCCCATCACTAGCACCACATCGCCGTCTTGTGCCACTCTACGGATGGCAGCAGGCAGCTCGTCCACGGTCTCGACATAAATCGGTTCCACCTTGCCTTGCACCCTTACCGCTCGCGCTAGCGACCTGCTGTCGGCGGCCACGATCGGCGCTTCACCTGCGGGGTAAACTTCGGTTAACAACAGCACGTCGGCGGTAGACAGAACCTTGACGAAATCCTCAAACACGTCGCGCGTACGCGTGTAGCGATGCGGCTGGAACACCAGCACCAGGCGACGCCCGGGGAACGCACCGCGAGCAGCAGTAATGGTGGCAGCCATTTCCACCGGGTGATGACCATAATCATCGACCAACGTGAAATTGCCGCCACGGTTATTCTTGTCACCGGCTAATTTGACTTCTCCGTAGCGCTGAAAACGCCGCCCCACCCCTCTGAATCCAGCCAGGGCATTGATGATGGCTTCGTCCGGCACTCCCACCTCGTTGCCCACTGCAATTGCCGCGAGCGCATTCTGCACGTTATGCAGCCCCGGTAGATTGAGTGTGATGTCAAGCTTGCGTGTCTTGCCATTTACCCCTATCAGTGCGGTAAAGCACATCCGCCCCCCGCTGTGACGAATATCCACAGCGCGGATTAACGCCATATCCGACAGACCGTATGTGGTGATGGGTCTGGCGATGGCAGACATGATTGCACGCACGTTGGCATCATCCACACACAGCATCGCCATCCCGTAAAAAGGCAGGTGCTGCACAAAATCCACGAATGCTTGTTTGAGTCTGCCGAAATCATGGCCGTAGGTTTCCATGTGGTCGGCATCGATATTGGTCACCACCGCCAGCACCGGTTGCAGGCAGAGAAATGAGGCGTCCGATTCGTCCGCTTCCACCACGATGAATTCACCGCTGCCCAGCCTGGCATGTGAACCCGCAGCTTCCAATCTGCCGCCGATGACGAAGGTCGGATCCATTCCCGCTTCCGCCAGAACGCTGGCGATCAGGCTGGTGGTGGTAGTCTTGCCATGAGTACCGGCGACAGCGATGCCCTGGCGTAACCTCAATAATTCCGCCAGCATCATGGCGCGCGGCACCACCGGGACATTACGTTCATGTGCCGCGATCACTTCTGGATTGTCTGGCTGCACCGCAGTCGACGTCACGACCGCATCCGCTGATGCCACCTGATCACGTGCATGCCCGCGATGGATGGTGATACCCAGGCTTTTAAGGCGCTGCGTAGCGGCGTTGTCGGATAAATCCGAACCACTCACCTGGTAACCCAGGTTGAACAGCACCTCGGCAATGCCGCTCATACCTGAGCCGCCGATACCGACGAAATGAACATGTTTGACTTTATGTTTCATGGTTCCAGATTCATGCCTTTGCCATCTCCATGCAGGCTTGTGCCACCAGCCGGGTCGCATCGGGTTTCGCCAGTGCGCGCGCCTTTACCGCCATCTCTGATAATCTCTCGCGGCTTAACTCCGTCAGAAGTTGTGCCAGGCCTTGTGGGGTCAGTTCGTTTTGTGGCAGCAGCACTGCTGCATCCCGCTCGCTCAGAAATCTGGCATTGCTGGTTTGATGATCGTCCACAGCGTATGGGAACGGCACCAGTATGCTTGCTACCCCCGCCGCTGCCAGCTCAGCGATGGTGAGTGCGCCGGCGCGGCAAATCACCAGATCACAATCGGCGTAACAAGCGGCCATGTCCTCGATGAACGCCACCAGCTCACCTGCCACTCTCGCTTCCGCATAATTCTTCCTCAACGTATCCAGATGTTTCGCTCCTGCCTGGTGCGTCACCTGCGGGCGCCTGTTTTCCGGAATCAGTCCCAACGCCTGTGGCACCACGGCATTCAGCGCATGTGCGCCCAAGCTGCCGCCTATCACCAACAGTCTCAATCTTCCACCATCATTTTTGTCACGAGCGGCATACCTTGTTTCTGGCGCATCCAGCTGGCCGATCGCATCGCGCACCGGATTACCGGAAAATACTGCCTTGTTATCGTTTCTGATTGCATCTGGAAAACCCAGCAAAACTTTATCTGCAAATTTCGCCAGCACTTTATTGGTGAGGCCAGCTATCGAATTCTGTTCGTGTATCACCAACGGCTTACCCAGCAACGAAGCCATCATGCCGCCGGGAAAGGCCGGATAACCGCCCATGCCCAATACCACGTCGGGACGCACCTGAAACATCACCTTGGCGCTTTGCCAGAATGCCAGCAGCAGCCGCAGCGGCAACGTCAGCCACGCCACGACATTCTTGCCGCGCACACCGGAAAAGCGGATGATTCTTGTGTCATACCCGCGTTGCGGCACCAGCATTGTCTCCATTCCTCCCTCGGTTCCCAGCCACACGACGTGCCAACCCGCTGCCTTCATGTAATCCGCCACCGCCAATCCGGGAAACACATGGCCGCCAGTTCCTCCAGCCATGATCAGGATGGTGTGTGCCAAGTCAACACTCCCCCATTAATCCTCTGTAAGCGCCCGCTCATACGGCGAAACCCCGCATGAGTTGCCGGTTCTCCCAGTCCACCCGCAGCAGCACCGCCAGCGCGACACAGTTGGCGACAATACTGCTGCCGCCGAAGCTCATCAGCGGCAAGGTCAATCCCTTGGTGGGCAATACCCCCATATTTACACCCATGTTGATGAAAGCCTGCACCCCCAGCCATACGCCGATGCCTTGCGCCACCAGCGCGGAAAAGTGCCGTTCCCGCATCGCCGCTTGGCGGCCTATTACGAAGGCACGCACCACCAGCCCCGCGAACAGTGCTACCACTGTTGCCACGCCGATAAAACCAAGCTCTTCTGCAATCACCGCCAGCAGAAAATCGGTATGTGCTTCGGGCAAGTAAAAAAGTTTTTCCACGCTGCCACCCAAGCCAACACCCAGCCATTCGCCGCGCCCGAATGCAATCAAGGCATGACTTAACTGGTAGCCTTTTCCATAAGGATCAATCCACGGATCCATGAACCCTACAATGCGCTGCATGCGGTAGGGCTCAACCCAGATCAGCGCCAATAGACCTGCGACCAGAAAACTGATCAACCCCGCGAACAGCTTCAGGTTCATGCCCCCCAGGAACAAGGTTGCCATCGCGATGACGGTGATAACAACGAATGCACCGAAATCTGGCTCGCGCAGCAACAGCAGACCTATCACCAGCATCACGATCAGCATCGGGAAAAAACCTTTGCGAAAACTATCCAGATATGCGCTTTTGCGGATGGTGTAATCGGCAGCGTAAATCACCACAAATAGCTTCATGAACTCGGATGGCTGTAGATTCACTACCAGCAACGATAACCAGCGCCGACTGCCGTTGACCTCACGGCCTATTCCGGGAATCAACACCAGCACCAGCAGCAGCACTCCCAGCAGGAACAGGTGAAACGAATATTTCTGCCATACCGGCATCGGCACCTGGAACGCAATCAGCCCCGCCAGCAGACCCACCAGCAGATAGGCACCATGCCGCACAAGAAAATGGGCCGCATAGCCACCGGTTCCACGCCCCGCCTCGGCGATGGCAATAGAAGCGGAATAAACCATCACCAGTCCCAGGCTCAGCAACAATATCGCAGACCAGACCAGGGTCTGATCAAAGTCGTGCGGCATTCTCTGGTTGTTGATGTCGGTCTGGTAAATCATTGACTGGAACCTTGATCAATCGTGGCCGGGACTCTTGCCGCCAACTCTCTTACCGCCGCAACGAATACTTCAGCACGGTGTGCATAATTTCTGAACATGTCGAGGCTGGCGCACGCTGGTGACATCAGCACTGCATCACCTTTCTGTGCCAGCACAAAGCTTTGCTGCACCGCTTCTTCCATCGTCTTTGCCTGATGCAGCGGCACGCCGCAGCCAGCCAGCGCAGCGGCGATTTTCCCGGCATCGCGCCCGATCAGCACTACCGCGCGCGCACATTCTGCCAGCGGCTGTCTCAACGGGGTGAAATCCTGTCCTTTGCCATCGCCACCAGCGATCAACACCACACGTTGCGTCATGCCGCTCAGAGCCGCGACCGTGGCGCCGACGTTAGTGCCCTTCGAATCGTCATAGAAGGTGATGTCATCGAACGCCGCCACTTTCTCCATCCGATGCGGCAGCCCCTTGAATTCACGCAAGGCCTGCAGCAATAGTGCAAACGGCAGTTCCACGGCGCGACATAGCGCCAGCGCAGCCAGCGCATTGGCCGCATTGTGCTGACCGGTAATGGCGAGTTCACTGGTTTTCATCAGGCGTGTTCTCCCCTGTACCAGCCAGGTGTCGCCACCGTCACACAGCAGACCAAAATCACTCTCGGCAACCGGCGCATCCAGACCAAAAGTTATCTGCTTTCTCCCGGGCAATGCCATCGCACACACCAGTGGGTCGTCACGGTTGAGAATCTGCGCACCACCACCCTCGCCCAAAAATATCCTGGCCTTGGCAGCGGCATAATCCTGCATTCCAGCGTAACGGTCAAAATGGTCTTCGCATAAATTCAGCACTGCCGCCGCATCGGGATTGAGGCTTCGAGTAGTTTCCAACTGGAAACTGGAAACCTCCAGAACCCATGCTTGCGGCAGCTTTTCAATATTTTTCCGCTGCATCAGCGCATCCAGCACTGCCGGACCGATGTTGCCCGCCACCTCGACATCCCACCCGGCTCGCTTCACCATCGCCCCCACCATGGCGGTTACCGTGGTCTTGCCGTTGGAACCGGTAATGGCCAGGATCTTTGGTTTTGAGCTGGTGTGTTGTCTAAGTTCCAAACTGAAAAACTCAATATCACCCAGCACCGGTACACCGCGCTTTGCTGCCTGCTGCACCAGCGGTTCCGCCAGCGGCACCCCGGGGCTGATAGCGATAAGGTCTATGCCGGCGAAGGTCTCGGCGGCAAATGCACCGGTGAATACCTGTGCAGCAGGTACGGCCCGTTGCATTGCATCCAGATTGGGTGGTGTTGCACGGCTGTCAGCGACATACACGTTCGCACCAAGGTGCGACAGCCACTTGGCCATGGACAACCCGGTTTCACCCATTCCCAGTACCAACACGGTTTTATCCCGAAAATTCATAAGGCTGCCTAAAAGTCATTTATCGCAACTTCAACGTGGATAAGCCAAACAACACCAGCATCATGGTGATAATCCAGAATCGCACCACCACCTGGTTCTCTTTCCAGCCCTTCAATTCGTAGTGATGATGCAGTGGCGCCATGCGGAAAATGCGCTTTCCCGTCAACTTGAATGAAGCCACTTGCAGCATCACTGACAGGGTTTCCACCACGAACACCCCACCCATGATGACCAGCACAATCTCCTGGCGCACGATCACCGTTACCACGCCCAGTGCAGCGCCAAGCGCCAGCGCACCGACATCGCCCATGAATACTTCCGCCGGATAGGCGTTGAACCACAGAAAAGCAAGACCAGCGCCCGCCATGGCACCGCAGAAGACGGCCAGTTCACCTGCATGCGGGACATAGGGAATACCGAGATACTTCGCGAATACCGCATGACCCGCCACGTAGGCGAAAATTGCCAAGGCACTGCTGATCATCACGGTCGGCATGATGGCCAGGCCATCGAGGCCATCGGTCAGGTTTACCGCATTGCTGGTGCCAACGATGACAAAATAGGCCAGCGTCACGAAACCGAACACGCCCAGCGGTATCGCCACCTGTTTGAAGAAAGGCACGATTAAACTGGTCTGCGCCGGCAGATCGGCGGTGAGCGCAAGGTACAGCGCCACCGAGATCGCAATTACTGATTGCCAGAAGAACTTGGACTTGGCAGATATCCCTTTTGGATTGCGATATACCACCTTGCGGTAATCATCCACCCAGCCGATCACACCGAAACCCAGCGTGGTCAGCAACACCACCCACACGTAACGATTGCTCAAATCCGACCACAGCAAAGTAGTGACGGCGATGGACACCAGTATCAACGCACCGCCCATGGTGGGGGTGCCCGCTTTGATAAGATGAGATTGCGGCCCATCATCGCGTACCGACTGACCGATTTTATAAGCAGTGAGCTTGCGTATCATGGCCGGGCCGACCACGAATGAAATCGCCAGAGCGGTAAGTGCCGCCAGCACCGCGCGTAATGTAATGTAATTGAACACATTGAATGCGCGGATATCCTTGGCTAGCCATTGGGCGAGTTCTAGCAGCATGACAACCGCAATAATGAAATTATGTTTTTCATGATCATTTCACGCTTAAGAGTTCAGTACTCACAACTCGATATCCTTAACCACTCGCTCCATTTGCATGAAGCGCGATCCCTTTACCAGCACTGTGACATTGGCTGCCAACTGAGCTCTGACCTCGGCCGCCAACTCCTCGATGTGCTCAAAATGCCGCGCCCCCGCACCGAATTTCGCCACGGTATATGCGCTCAATTCGCCCACAGCAAACAGCCCGTCCACCCCGGCAAGGCGTGCCTCTTCACCGATGTGCTCGTGCAAAACCACTGCGTTCGCACCGAGCTCACCCATGTCGCCCAGCACCAGAATTTTTTTACCTGGGGCGGCGGCTAGCACAGCCAGTGCGGCTCGCACCGATTCCGGGTTAGCGTTGTAACTGTCATCTATCAGCGTTGCCTCATGCAAACCGCGTTTTTTCTGCATGCGTCCCTTCACTCCGCTGAATCTGCTCAGTCCCAGCGCGATAATTTCCTTATCTATGCCCATGGCTGCTGTGGCTGCCGCCGCCGCCAGCGCGTTACGCACGTTATGTTCGCCGGGAACTTGCAATGCCACCTCCTCCACTCCATCCGGAAGTGTCATTGTCATCTTGCTGTTAAGCAGATTCAGCTGATAGCAGGCGCTCACCGTCGCTCCTGCACCCAGACCAAAATCCACCACCCGTCTGCTGCCCGCGAACTTGCGCCATAATGGCGCGTAGGGGTCGTCAGCGTTGATAACCGCCACTCCCGTCAGATCCAGCCCTTCGAAAACTTCACCCTTGGCGCGGGCGACTGCCTCCACCGAACCAAGCCCCTCAAGATGTGCTGCACCCGCATTGGTTATCAGCGCCACGCTGGGCTTCGCCAATCCGGTCAGGTATGCAATCTCGCCGACGTGATTCATGCCCATTTCGATCACCGCGTAGGCATGCTGCGCGCGCAATCGCAGCAACATCTGCGGCACACCGATATCATTGTTGAGATTACCTTCCGTCGCCAGCACCCTGTCTGCACCACCTGCTGTCTGCCGCAAAATCGATGCAATCATTTCTTTCACCGTGGTCTTGCCGTTGCTGCCTGTCACCGCAACCAGCGGTATGGTAAAGCGCCCACGCCAGTGCGCCGCAAGCTGCCCCAGACCCAACCGCGTATCCTGCACCAGTATCAAGGGAATTCCCAATTCCTGGTTTCTGGTCTCCGCCCTTTGGCACACCATTGCCGCCACCGCGCCTTTCTCCTTCGCAGTAACTACAAACTCATGGCCGTCGAATTTCTCCCCTCTCAGTGCAACAAATAAATCGCCGCGTCCCACCATGCGGCTATCGGTGCTAACCCCGGTAAAAAACACATCTTCACCGCGCCATTCAGCATCCAGGGCACGCGCCGCTTCCTGCACTGCCATCATTCTTGCGCCCGCGCTTTTTGGGCCGCCAGATCCCGCAATACCTGGCGTGCGACTTCGCTGTCGCTGAACGGAAATTTGTGTCCGCCAATTTCCTGATACATCTCATGCCCCTTGCCCGCGATCAGCACCACGTCGCCCTGACGCGCATCGTGTATCGCCCGGTAAATTGCCGCTGCCCGGTCTTCCTCAATATGGTAGTTAGCGTCCGCTGCCGCTGCGATCTCGTCGATGATGGTGCGCGGGTTTTCGCTGCGCGGATTGTCGCTGGTGATGATGACTTCGTCCGCCAGCCGCGACGCCACCTTCCCCAATAGCGGACGCTTGCCGCGGTCACGCTCACCCCCGCAGCCAAACACACAGACCAATTTTGGGTTTTTGGTTTTTGCTTTCTGGTTGTTCTCGGGGTTGCGGAGAACTTCACGCAGCGTCGTCAATACCTTCTCCAAGGCATCCGGCGTATGGGCGTAATCCACCACCACAAGCGGTTGATCACCACCGCCCAGCCGTTCCATCCTGCCCGCTATCGGCCGCACTTGCTGCACGGCCTGCACTGCATCAGCCAGCTTGATGCCACTGGCCAGCAAGGCAGCCAGTACCGCCAGCAGGTTGGAAGCATTGAATCTGCCCACTACTTCGGTCTTGAATTTTATCCGTTCGCTCTTAAACTCGACGTCGAACTCCAGACCGCCAATGTTTGACTTGAGATTACTCCCGTATAGCACGCTGATTTTTTCCGAGTCCCGGTTGCCGATTCCCGATTCTTCAAATCCGTAGCCAATAATCTGCGTGGGCATGACTGCAAGCCGCTGCGACAGCTCGACACCAAACGCATCATCCAGATTGAGTACGGCATATTTGAGCCCGGACCAGAGAAATAGCCGCGCCTTCACGGCGGCATACTCCTGCATGCTGTCGTGATAATCGAGATGGTCGCGTGACAGATTGGTAAACAACGCCACCGCGAATATCACACCGTTGATACGCTCTTGCTCAATTCCATGTGACGATACTTCCATGGCCACACATTCAGCGCCATGCCGTAAAAAATCTGCCATTTCCTGCTGCAGCAGAACCGCATCCGGCGTGGTATTAATGGTGGACTTAAGTGCGCCGGGAAAACCGTTTCCCAAGGTGCCGATGACAGCAGTTTTTCTGCCCAGAGCTGTCATGGCCTGCGCGATCCAATGGCTGCACGACGTCTTGCCGTTGGTTCCGGTGATACCGATGAGCCACAATTTTTGCGATGGCTGGCCGTATACCTGGCTGGCAATCATTCCTGCCTTGGCGCGCAGCCCGGCTATCGGCAGATTGGGCACTTGCCATGCCGGGTTCCAGGAAAAGCCACGATGCCGCTCCCACAACACCGCGTTTGCTCCCGCGGCAATGGCTTGGGGAATGAATTCACGGGCATCGAATTTATCTCCGACACAGGCGAGGAATGTGTTTCCCGGCTTCACCATGCGACTGTCGGTAACAAGATTGTTAATCTTGACGCCCAGATCATTGAGCAGATGAGTGTCAAACTGCGTTTCTGATTTTTTCCTGGGCCGCAAATCCCAGATTCCGAATCCCGTACTCATACATCACCCCGCACCTCAGGTACTGCCGGAAATGACACAATATTATTGGTGGGCGCATCATGTGGAACGCTCAATATGCGCAAGGCACCAGCCATTACCTGACTGAATACCGGGGCTGCCACCACACCACCAAAATATTGACCGGCGGATGGCTCATCCAGCATCACTGCAATGACCAGCCGGGGATTGGAAGCGGGTGCGTAACCGACGAACGTGGAGATGTAACGATTTTTTGCATAACCGTTACCCTCCAGTTTGTGAGCGGTGCCGGTCTTGCCTGCTACCCGATAGCCGCTAATCTGCGCACGCGGCCCGGTGCCGCCGGGGCTCACCACCATCTCCAGCATTCTGCTCACGGCAAGCGCGGTGGCGCGCGAGATCACCCGCTCACCCGCTACCGGTGCATCGAGCTTTAACAGCGATATCGGCTTCAATTCGCCTTCTGTAGAAAACAGAGTGTAGGCGCGCGCCAACTGCAACAAGCTCACTGAGATGCCATGGCCATACGACATGGTGGCTTGTTCGATGGGACGCCAGGTGTGGTGGGGACGCAGCCTGCCAGTGACTTCTCCGGGAAATCCAGAACCGGTGGATACGCCGAAACCGGAGTGGCTCAGCATTTCCCATAGCGTTTGCGACGGCAGTGACAATGCAATCTTTGCTGAACCGACATTACTGGACTTCTGGATCACCTGCGCCACCGTCAACGGGCCTTCCTTGTGCGAGTCGCGGATCGTTGCCCTGCCTATGGTAAGGGTGCCGGGTGCCGTCTGGAATATCGTGTCGGGCTCGATCCCGCCCGCTTCCAGTGCCGCCGCTACGGTAAAAGGTTTCAGAGTCGAACCCGGCTCGAACACATCGGTCAAGGCGCGGTTGCGTGCGCCTGCGCCGCTTATTTTTGCCCGGTTGTTGGGGTTGTAGACCGGCAGATTGGCGAGTGCCAGCACCTCACCGGTCTGCGCATCCAGCACCACGATCCCGCCTGCCTTGGCTTTGCTTGCCTCCACTGCCTGTTTCAATTCGCGGTAAGCGAGATACTGGATTTTGCTGTCTATGGACAGCGCTATGTCTTTTCCCGGCCTGGGTGCGCGAATACTCTCGACATCCTCGACAATACGTCCTTTGCGATCCTTGATAACGCGACGGCTGCCAGGCTTGCCGGCGAGCGCATCCTGCCACGCCAGTTCGATTCCCTCCTGCCCGTTGTCATCCACATCGGTAAAACCGAGCATGTGCGCCGTCAACTCGCCTGCCGGGTAATATCGGCGAAATTCCCGCCGAAGAAATACGCCTGACATGTTCAATTCGACCACCTTGGCTGCAGTCTCCGGTGGTAAGTGCCGCTTCAGGTAGACAAAGTCACGCTGCGATCCACTGATACGCTTGCGAACTTCTGCAGCATCCATTCCAATCAGGTCTGCCAGTTTTTTTATTTGCGTGGATGTTGCATCCATGTCCTGCGGGCTCGCCCACACCGATTCCACCGGTGTACTGATTGCAAGCGGCTCACCATGCCGATCCGTAATCATGCCGCGGTGTGCGCTCATTTCAATCACGCGGCTGTAACGCGACTCGCCTTTCTGTTGCAAAAAACCGTTGTGCATCCCTTGCAGATAGGCAGCACGTCCCGCCAGCCCGAGCAATCCCAGCAATAAAACCGCCACCAGCAGACGCGAACGCCCTGCGGGCAGAATGCTACGCGGTGCGAAATCAGGCATCACGGTTGGGGTGCTCCGACAATGGTATTTGCATTCGCCGCATTCGCCGGCAAGATAATTCGAACGCGTGCTGCATCCGGCACTCTCATGCGCAGTTGCCCGCTGGCAATTTTTTCAACACGCGCATGCATCGCCCAAGTGCTTTGTTCAAGTTGCAACTGTCCCCATTCCACCGCCAACTGCCTCGCCAGTTCCTGTTCTCTCTCCAGTTCCACAAAAAGCTTGCGCGCGTTATGCTGTGAAGTCACAACACTCAACGCGCAGGCGATGAGGATAAGCGTCAGCAGTAGATTCAACCTGGTCATGTCTGCCTCTTGGTAACCAAGATCATTCCTGTCTCCGGCTCCCGCTATGCCGGGTTTACCCTTTCCGCTACCCGCATTACTGCACTTCTGGCCCGTGGATTGGCGGCCACTTCCTCTTCACTGGGGCGTATCGCCTTGCCCACCAGGCGCAATTTCTGACAAGTCAGTTGCTGCACTTCTTTTGCCCGCAAAGGCAATCCTCGCGGCAGCTTGTCGGGATTCGCCGCCTCGCGCATAAAGCGCTTCACTAACCGGTCCTCCAACGAGTGAAAGCTGATGGCGACCAGCCGGCCGCCAGGATTCAATATCTCCACACATTGCGGCAGAGTCAGCGACAACTCTTCAAGCTCCTGATTGAGGTAAATCCGTATAGCCTGGAAGGTGCGTGTCGCCGGATTCTGCTTGTTTTCCCGCTGGTGCCCGCGCGCACGCACGGTCGCTGCCACAATTTCGGCAAGTTGAAGTGTGGTAACGATAGGCTGCTGCGCTCTTGCCGCAACAACCGCTCTTGCAATCTGTTTAGCAAACCGTTCTTCGCCATAATTTCTTATCACCTCTCCCAAATGCGCTTCTGAAACAGAGGACAGCCATTCTGCAGCGGTCTGCCCTTGGCTAGTGTCCATGCGCATGTCAAGTGGCCCTTCGAAACGAAAACTGAATCCGCGCGGCGCCTGCTCAAGTTGCGGCGAAGACACCCCCAGGTCCAGCAATACTCCATCCACTCGCTCCACACCCAGTTCCTGCAATACCTGCCGCATCCGCGAAAATCCGCTATGCATCATGCAAAAACGTGCATCCTTAATGGCTTGCCCCACCATCACCGCAGCCGGGTCCTTGTCGAGCGCGATCAGCCTGCCACTTTTCCCCAGTCGCTCCAGGATCAGACGGCTGTGACCACCGCGGCCGAAAGTGCCGTCCACGTAAATCCCATCCGGCTTGACTGCCAACGCATCCACCGCTTCATGCAGCAACACCGTGGTATGCATGAGAGCGGTATCACCCCGGTATCAAAGCGAAAAACCATCGAGTTCTGGCGGTATGCCACTATCCTTGAATACGAGGGCATTCTCGATTTGCAGATCCCATTTTTCCTCGTCCCACAACTCGAATTTCGCACCCTGCCCCACCAGCACCACGTCCTTGATCAGGCCGGCGAACTGGCGCAAGGGCGGCGGCACCAGAATGCGTCCGGCGCCATCCATCTCCACATCGCTGGCATTGCCGACCAGAAGACGTTGCAGACTGCGGCTTTGGGGATTGAAACTGGAAAGACTATTGAGTTTTTTCTCTATGGGCTCCCAGGCGGGCTGGGGATAAACCAGCAAACACTTGGAAGGATCAGCAGTAACGACCAGATGACCGGCACAAAAGGATAGCAATCCATCACGATACTTCGCAGGCACCGCAAGCCTTCCCTTGTTGTCCAGACTGATAGGCGTAACACCGCGAAACATATCGTTCCCCTTATTTTCCGGGAGGAATTCCAGAATTTTCTAATCTGGAATTTTCTCCCACTTTTTCCCACTCCTACCCACTGTAGTAAAAAAGAAGTGGCTAGTCAAGTGAAAAATAGGGGATTTCTGTTTATACGACAAAGACTTAAAGAGGAAACCGGAGAAGGTTTCTGGTTCAAATAAATATCTTATAGAAATAAATGGGATAGATGAAGAACTGAATGTAACTTATTACTTTGTGAGGCGTTGCGGGCGAAACCGGAGGAGTAGCGGGACAAAGAAGGCGAATCTGATATGAGGCTTGAGAAAGGCTCTGAATAAATCCCCGTTAAACCGGCATGGTCAGGGGGCCGCTGAACAAGTCCCTGCAACAATAAAATGAAGCTGGCCGGTAAGCCGGGTTCTGTCGTGGACAGTCATTCCTCTAGGCGCACGGTTGCCCGTACGCTCAAGCAACCTACCCGCAGGCTCAGCGAGCAGCGTCATAGCCTGCCTATTTGGTCTTGCTCCGGATGGAGGTTACCGCGTTTCACCGTAACTTAATACGCTCGTCTCTGTGGCCCTGTTCCTCGCCTTGGGTCTTGCGACTTATAGCGGCCGGCCATTAACCGGCATCCTGCTCTATGGAGCCCGGACTTTCCTCTCCCCGTTTTTCATTGCTGAAAAACAGGCAGCGACTGTCTAGCCAGCTTCGATAGGGATACTACCATCAAACCGAACCGCAGAAAGATCAAACTTCCCAATGCAAGGAATCGCAGGCAGGCGTGCGCGTTCAATTCTCTTGCGCGAGATATTTCCCACCGATAACGGGAAGGTTTTTGAGTTCATGGCAGTCTCTCTACAAATTCACGCTGCGACCGCCATCCACCACGATTATCTGGCCGGTGATATAAGGCGCATCGGCGATCAGGAACAGCACCGTTCGAGCAATGTCGTCGGGTTCACCCGTGCGCTTGAGCAGCGTCTTGCGAATGATGTGCATCTGTCCACTATGCTCATGCCACCGACCATATCGCTGATAGCAGCTCCTTGTGCCAATACCGTTTTCGTCGCTTCCTCCTGCAAGTCTGGCGGATAGCCATGCTTTTTGAGGATGCGCTTCACCATCACTTTGATTCTGGCGCGCGCACTTTCACGGACAGTCCAGTCGATAGCCACACTCTTGCGCACCTGGGTCACGAGTTCGGCGGCGATAACTCTCAACTCGGCGCTGCCCATCGCTTGCACCGCACTTCCGTTTGCCGCCAGGGCGTCGTAGAAGGCAATCTCGTCTTCGTTCAGACCAAGGTCTTTGCCGCGTTTGGTGGCAGCATCCATTTCCTTGGCTAGTTTGATGAGCTCCTCAATCACCTCTTGCGTGGCGATGGCGCGATTGT
>JAUSLF010000068.1 GCA_030646695.1 Nitrosomonadaceae bacterium | reverse complement strand
TCGAAAACAACCACCCCTTCCATTTCTACGCAGTGACCCCGCCGTACTTATACTTACGGATATGCTACGAATATGCCCATACCCACTACACCAGCAAGCCTATCCGATAAAAGCGCTGCTCGTCAAGCAATTTGTCAGATAATTCTTATACGGATATCTATATTGCCTTTACAAACGTATTCATGTATTCATCTTCAAGACGATATATTCAAGATGTCCTTCAATATCAAGCCGGAACCATTTTCTGTTGGGCCGGATAAAATGTAAGGGTCTTAGGAAGTTAAAGCGGGGGTGCGCTCAAAAACCAAGTGCAACATTTTTGGGAGACTTGGCTTAGCTTAGCTTGGCTTTGTATGGTTGTGGCACAGAAAAATCCGCTTGCTTGGCTTAAAAATTTGTCATGGCCCTAAAGCTTGGCCAAGATTCCATCTAGTTGCTCCAGGCTAGCATAGTGGATCACCACGTTGCCCGCACCTTTTTTTCCGGGCTTGATAATTACTTGTGCGCCAAGCTTCGCTGAAACGCTCTCCTGCAGGCGCAGCAAATCGCGGTCGAGCTTAGGGGGTTGTTTCAACTCGGAATTCTCGATCCGATACACCAGTTTTTCTGTCTCGCGCACCGAAAGCTGTTTGTGTACCACCTGATGGGCGGTTTCAATTTGCTTGGCTGCAGATAGTGTAAGCAGGGCGCGGCCGTGCCCCATATCGATCTTGCCCTGCATCATCAATTCTTGCACCGGCGCGGATAGATTGAGCAGCCGCAGCAGATTGGAAACGGCGCTACGAGAACTACCCAGTGCCTGACTGGCCGCCTGGTGGGTCATACCGAATTCATTGATGAGCCGCTGAATGCCCAGCGCCTCTTCCAGCGGGTTTAGGTTCTCACGTTGAATGTTTTCAATCAGCGACATGGCCAGCGCCGCTTCATCAGGTACATCGCGGATCAGCGCCGGAATCTCCTCAAGTCCCGCCATTTGCGCAGCTCGCCAGCGCCGCTCTCCGGCTATGATTTCATAGCGCTCGGCGGAAACCAACCGCACCAGCACTGGTTGCATCACCCCTCGCGCCTTGATGGAATCGGCAAGCTCCGCCAGGGATTCCTTGTCCATGTGGGTACGTGGCTGATATTTGCCTGGCTGTAACAGTGCGGTTTTAAGATTCTGCAACGACTCCCCTGCCGCATTACTGTCGTTGCTACCCGACAGTAATGCGTCTAACCCCCTTCCCAGTCCCTTTAATTTCGCCATTTTCCTATCCTCTATCTCCGTGTCCTGTCAGCTCTGTGCCGCACTGACAGGGTATTTTTCAAGTATTTCTCCCGCCAGCGCCAAGTAGGCTTGCGTACCCTTCGATAACTTGTCGTGATACAGCGCCGGCAGACCAAAGCTGGGAGCCTCGGCCAATCGCACGTTACGCGGGATCACGGTGCGATAGACCTTTTCACCAAAATGTTGCTGCAGTTGTTGCGACACTTGTTGTGCCAGTATGCTGCGCGGGTCGAACATGGTGCGCAGCAAGCCCTCGATCTCCAGTATCGGGTTAAAGTTGGCGCGCACTTTCTTGATAGTATTGACCAGATCGCTCAGTCCCTCCAACGCGTAATATTCACACTGCATCGGGATCATCACCGCATGCGCCGCGCAGAGGCCGTTGAGCGTAAGCAGGTTGAGTGCTGGCGGGCAATCAATGAGGATGAAATCGTATTCGCTTTCCACTTCTTGCAATGCCGTTTTCAGGCGTGTTTCGCGTTGCGGCAAATCCACCATCTCCACCTCGGCGCCGGCCAGATCGCGATTGGCGGGGATCAGGTCATACTTGCCACTGGTGGAGATCGCGCGCACGTTCGTAATACATTGATTACCCAGCAATATGTGGTAAACTGTGCGCTGCAGAGCATGCTTGTCCACACCGCTGCCCATGGTCGCGTTACCCTGCGGATCCAGATCAACCAACAGCACACGCCTCTTGGCGGCCACCAAGCTTGCGGCCAGATTAACGCTGGTAGTGGTTTTTCCCACCCCACCCTTTTGATTGGTTATTGCCAGAATTTTTGCCACTGCGCTTGCCCCCAAACCGGCACAGCCGGATTCCAAACAATCAAAACACAAAAAGGACGCTGCCTCACGCCCGTCTAAGCACAACCAGATGCCGCTCCGCTTCAAGACCGGGAACCGCGACAGACAATACTTTTTCAACCACGAATTGTGGCGATATTTGCGCCAACTCCTCGTGGGGATAAACCCCTTTCATCGCTACCAGCCTACCGCTGTTGTCTTTCTCTGCACACAGATGTCCTGCCAGCTGAACAAAATCCGTCAGGTCAGAAAAAGCACGCGAAATCACCGTATTAAATTTAGCCTCTGGATGGAAATTTTCTGCCTGTTCGACCGCTACTTCGACGTTTTCCAGCTGCAATTCGATGCGTGCCTGCTGCAAAAACACGGCCTTTTTGTGATTGCTCTCAAGCAACACCACATGCCAATCCGGCCGTACCAAAGCCAGCGGAATTCCCGGCAAACCCGCACCGCTACCCACGTCAACGATGCGTGGTCCTGCAATATGTGACAGGACAGCCAAGCTATCAAGCAGATGCCGGGTCAGCATTATTTCCGGTTCACGCACCGCTGTCAGATTATGCACCTGGTTCCATTTTCTGATTAGCGCCAGATATTGCAGCAAGCGGGCCTGGGTTGCCTGCGGAAACGTAAATCCCAAGGCTACAATCCCGGCAGCCAGTGCTTCCGTCAGATTCATGCGCTTTTCTTTTTGTCCAAGTTGGAAAAACCACGTTTGATATGCACCAGCAACAACGAAACCGCAGCGGGCGTCATGCCGGATATGCGCGCTGCCTGCCCCACTGTTTCAGGTTTGTGCTGGTTCAGTTTTTGCTGTACTTCGCTGGAAAGCCCACATACAGACCGGTAATCCAAGTCTTGCGGCAAGCAGGTCTCTTCGTGGTGCATGTGGCGTGCCACTTCAGCTTTCTGGCGCTCGATGTAACCCTGATATTTCGCCTGAATTTCGACTTGTTCCGCAACCAGGGCATCGGCGACGAAATCGTCACCCTGCGGCAGCGTCATCAGACCCGCATAGGTCACCTCTGGACGGCGCAGCAGCTCATGCAAAGAGTATTCGCGCTCAAGGGGTTTGCCCAACACCCGCAGGATATCTGCTTCGAATAAAGCATTCGCATTCATTTTCGGGTTGAGCCAGACAGCTTTCAGTCTTTCCTGCTCGCGGACAATGGCTGTGCGCTTGGCGTCGAATATGGCCCAGCGCGTATCATCCACTACCCCCAGTCTGCGTCCGACTTCTGTTAAACGCAGATCGGCGTTGTCTTCACGCAACTGCAGGCGATATTCGGCACGACTGGTAAACATGCGATAGGGTTCAGTGACGCCGCGGGTGATGAGATCATCCACCAGCACACCCAGATAAGCTTCATCACGTCGCGGACACCATGCGTTGAACCCCTGCGTTTTGAGGCCCGCATTGATACCGGCCAACAACCCTTGTGCGGCAGCTTCTTCGTAACCGGTAGTGCCGTTGATCTGCCCGGCAAAGAATAATCCCTCTATCGCCTTGGTTTCAAGAGAACTCTTGAGTCCGCGCGGATCAAAGTAATCGTATTCGATGGCATAGCCGGGGCGTGTGATATGCGCATTTTCCAGCCCCTTGATCGAGCGCACCAGATCAATCTGCATGTCGAACGGCAAACTGGTTGAGATTCCGTTAGGGTATACCTCATGCGTGTTGAGCCCTTCCGGTTCAAGAAAAATCTGGTGAGATTCCTTGGTGGAAAACCGCACCACCTTGTCTTCAATGGAAGGACAATAACGCGGTCCCGTGCCCTCGATTGTGCCGGCGAATAAAGGCGAGCGATCCAAACCGGCGCGAATGATATCGTGAGTCCTGGTGTTAGTATGTGTAATCCAGCAAGATAGCTGGCGCGGATGTTGGGTGACACTGCCCAGGAACGAAAACACCGGTGCAGGGTTGTCGCCAGACTGTTCCACCATTACCGAATAATCTATGCTACGCCCGTCTATACGCGGTGGCGTGCCGGTTTTCAACCGACCTACTGGCAGCTTCATCTCCCGCAAACGAAGCGCAAGGCTGATAGACGGCGGGTCACCGGCTCGTCCCGCTTGAAAGTTACTTGAGCCGATGTGCGCCAAACCACCAAGAAAGGTACCGGCAGTCAGTACTACCGCACGTGCAGAAAACCTTACTCCCAACTGAGTGACAACTCCCGTGACCCGGTCACCTTCAAGCGTAAGGTCGTCCACCGCTTGCTGGAACAGGCAAAGATTAGGCTGATTTTCCAAGCGATGGCGGATCGCTTGGCGGTAGAGCGCCCGGTCAGCTTGGGCGCGCGTCGCGCGCACCGCCGACCCCTTGCTGGAATTGAGTATCCGAAACTGAATACCAGCCTCATCGGCGGCGGCGGCCATGGCACCGCCCAGCGCATCCACTTCCTTGACCAAGTGCCCCTTACCTATGCCGCCGATGGAGGGATTGCACGACATTTGTCCCAGTGTTTCGATATTGTGCGAAAGCAGCAGCGTTTTTTGCCCCATACGCGCGGCGGCAAGTGCTGCTTCGGTGCCGGCATGACCGCCACCCACCACAATCACATCGAAATTTTCAGAGAAAACCATCGGCATTAACAATTATTAGGAGTCTTGAAGGAAAACATTCTACGGCAAAACAAAGAATAGTGTAAGCGCTTCCTCTGCCCTTAACGGAAAACCAGTATGCTTTCTTGGAGGTTCGGTGAGTGTTTCACGTGAAACATCCCTTGCGGAACGTCGCCCAATAACTCAGTGTAGTTAATGTAGGGGGCCAGCGAAGCGGGCCTGAAATTACTTGCCGATACAAAAACGGGAAAATATCTCGCCCAGCAAAGCGTCGGCGCTGAATTCACCGGTAATAGATGACAGCGATAGCTGAGCAAGCCGCAACTCTTCCGCCAGCAACTCCCGTTGGCTCTCGTCCCCGGTTACCTCGGCCGCTTTCTCCAAGCGTCCTTTGGCTTCTGCCAGCGCCTGCAGATGGCGGTGGCGCGCCATGAACAGGCCCTCGCCCACAGAATGTGGTTGCCAGCCAATAACTTCCTGCAACTTTTGTCGGAGCAATTCTATCCCGGTACCGGTTTTGGCGGAAAGATAAATCTCTGGCCCGCCTTCCCCAGTCTTGATTCGTGGGGCCTCATTCAGCATATCTATTTTGTTAAATACCCGGATTACTGGCAGTCCCGCGGGAAAACTATTGAGTATCACCCAGTCCTCAGGCACGGCACCCACGCAACCGTCTATCAACAACAGCGCCAGATCAGCTTTCTCGATGGCGGTGCGGGTGCGCGCAATGCCGATTTTTTCCACGGTGTCATCTGTTTCCCTCAATCCGGCGGTATCTATCAGATGCAACGGTACGCCCTCTAGATTGATCGTTTGGCGAACGGCGTCTCGGGTGGTGCCAGGGATTTCGGTGACGATAGCCGCCTCCTCCCCGGTCAGTCGATTCATCAAGCTGGACTTACCCACGTTGGGCTGCCCCACCAATACTACATACATCCCTTCGCGCAGCAGGTTACCTTGTCGAGCCGATGTGAGCACACACTCCAATTGTGTCCGAATACTGTTAATCTTGCTGTGCACGTCGCCGAGTTGCGGGAAGTTTGTTTCTTCCTCAGGGAAGTCCAGGGTTGCTTCGACCAACATCCGCAAGTCGGTAACTGCCTGCACCAAAGTATAGATAGTGGCAGAAAACTCCCCTTGCAGCGAGCGCATGGCACAGCGCGCAGCTTCGCTGGTGCTGGCGTCTATGATATCAGCCACACTTTCCGCTTGGGCCAGATCCAGCTTGTTGTTAAGAAACGCGCGCAGGGTAAATTCCCCCGGCTGCGCCAGCCGCGCGCCGGCAGCAAGGCAACGGGAGAGCAGCAGGTTCATTATCGCCTGACCGCCATGGCCCTGCAGCTCCAGCACGTCTTCGCCGGTGTACGAATGTGGTGCGGGAAAATAAAGGACGATGCCCTGATCTATGATCAACCCATTTTCATCGCGGAACTTGCTTAAACTGGCGTAACGTTGTTTAGGAATATAACCCAGAATCGCTTGGGCTAAGGGCTGCAGGTTTTGGCCGGAAATTCGTACCACGCCGATACCACCCCGTCCTGGTGGGGTAGCAATGGCGGCAATGATGTCGGTGTTTGACATTAGGATTAGATTGAACCCGAAACCGGCAGCTCAGTCACAGATTAACGCACGTGACCCGAAAACCGGGTTTATCGGGACGCACAGACCGTGCTCCCTGCTTACTTCTTCTTGTTTGTGGTGATAGCAGCGGTAGCGGCGGCACGTTCGATCATGCGCGTGATTTGCCATTGCTGAGCAATCGAAAGCATATTGTTCGTCAGGGAGTACAACACCAGTCCTGCAGGGAAAAAGAAAAAGAAAATGCTGAAGGCAACGGGCATTATTTGCATTACCTTGGCCTGAATCGGGTCGGTGGGGGTCGGGCTGAGCTTTGATTGGATGTACATGGAAACCCCCATGATGATCGGCAGCACGTAGTAAGGATCCGGCACTGATAAATCCTCTATCCACAGCATGAACGGTGTGTATCGCAATTCCACGCTGGCAAGCAACACCCAAAAAAGCGAGATGAACACCGGGATCTGGACCACGATGGGCAAGCAGCCGCCCAAGGGGTTGATTTTTTCCGCCTTGTAGAATTCCATCATTGCTTGGTGCATGCGTTGCCGGTCGTTCCCGTGCTGTTCGCGCAACTTCTGAAGCTTGGGTGTGACAACCCGCATTTTTGCCATGGAGCGATAGCCTGCTGCAGACAATGGAAAGAATACTAGCTTGACCGACAGCGTCAGAAGGATAATTGCCACCCCCCAGTTTCCAGTCAAAGAATGAAACACGGAGAGCAACCAGAACAATGGCGCACCAACCACGGTCAGCCAACCATAATCCACCGTAAGATCAAGTCCTGGGGCCAACGCTGCGAGCTTGCTCTGTTCCTGCGGACCGACATAAAGTGGTACGTCAACAGCGGCAGTCTGACCTGGCTCGATCCGGCCTATCGGCACAATCACGCCGGCGGAATACCTGTTCTCACTCTGTCGCTTTACATAATATTCGCGCGAGGACTTGTCTTTCGGCAACCAGGCAGTGACGAAATAATGTTCCAGCATTGCAATCCAGCCATTGTCGGCATTCTTTGGATAGCTTGCATTGTTTTTATCCAGGGCAGAAAACTCTATTTTCTTGAATTTTTCCTGCTCAGTGTACATCGCCGCACCGGTATAGGTGGGGACCATAAGGAACGAACCAGTCGAGGGTTGGCTGTCGTGTAAAATCTGGAAATAGGAGAATGGCTGGATTGCTACGACGCCTTGATTGACAACCTCAAAACTGACGTCAATGATATAACTGCCGCGATGAAAAGTATAAATCTTGGTTACTTGCACCCCGTTGGTCTCGGGCGCAAGGAGGCGTACCTCAATCTTGTCCTTATCGGCAGCCAAATCATAAGTACTCGAAACTGCCGTATAACGGGTTTTGTGGCTGGGCAGCCCCTCCCCGATCATCCCCGACTGAGCCACATTAATGCGTCCGGGTTGATTTTGTAACAATGCGTATGGCTTATTCTTATCTTCCCTTTCCGGGTGAAGCAGCAATTCCACGCGGCGCAAATCACCGCCCGCAGTGTCGATTTCCGCCGTTATCATGTCGGTCTTGACCAGGATTTTTTCTCCTGATTCCAGTTTGCCGCCTGTCTCCGCCACAGGGGAAGTGCCATTTGCCGAACTGGCGCCCTTACCAGGCTGCGCTGAAACAAGCCCCTCTCCCGGGACCGGCGTCTCGTCCTGGGCGCGGGCAGATGGCCCATTTGCGGACACCTTGGCCGCAGGCGTACCCGGGGAAGGAGGGTGCTGTTCCCTTTGCCACGCATCCCATAGGAATAATAGCGACGTAGAGAAGATCATGAAAAGTACAAGTTTTTTTGTGTCCATCTTGCTTCGCAATTTTGGTTTTAACGATGACGATTACAAATCGCAGCGCAAATAATTCAAACCCAGGTAATTCCTAGGGAACATCCTAGGGAACAGGATCGTGTCCACCTTGACACCAGGGATTACACCGCAGTATCCGCCACATGCTCAGCAACATTCCCCGTAACAAACCATGCTTGGTCAGCGCCTCACACGCATAGTGCGAGCAAGAGGGGTTGAACCGACACGAAGATCCAAGAAACGGGCTCAAACAATATTGATAGAGCTTGATAAAGCCGATGATTATTCGCGACATCGCTGCAATTGAATCATAAGCATTTCCACCTCTACCCTCGCCTGGGACGAGCCCTCACGGGGAAAGTGGCGGCGCAAACGCACCACCAAGTCCAGACCAGCCAAGTGTTGCTGTTGGGTGCGAAACAGTTCGCGCAACAACCGTTTAACCCGGTTGCGATTGACCGCAAGATGTTCAACTTTCCCTGCGACTATCAACCCCAATCGCGGATGTGCGAGATTATTGGGTTTGGCAAAAATCTGGAAAAATTCGCCGCTGGTGGAGCATCTGAACCGGAGGACGGAAGAAAACTCTTCCGCATTGTGCAGCCGGTGACTTTTCGACAGAAAACGAATAATACAGATCCACAAGAGTATTAAAATTTTGGGGGCCGGTTAAACCTAAACTCCCAAGCGTGTACGGCCCTTAGCGCGACGGGCCCGAATAACAGCAGCTCCTCCGCGGGTTTTCATGCGAACTAGAAAACCGTGGGTGCGCTTCCTCCGGGTGACGGATGGTTGATAGGTACGCTTCATTTTTCCTCTAAGGGCTGGTAAATAAACGTGGCATTACAACTCCGGACACGAGCGATGTCAACTTTTATTTTTTTAGCCTGTGGATAAGCCTGTTGAAAGGGTCTAGAATGTGTACCGCTTACCGTCGTTGAATCTCTCGTTTTTTCTGATACGCATTTAATAAAATAACCATGCCGGCCACAGATACCTTTTGGAGTTCCTGTCTCGGGCATTTTGCAAAAGAACTGAGCATCCAACAATTCAATACTTGGATCAAACCGCTGCAGCTGGATTTTTCAGATAGCGCCCCCGATAAACTAATACTTATTGCCCCCAATCGTTTTGTTCTGCAGTGGGTCAAGGAAAACTTTCTCTCCCGTATTGAGCAAATGGCGGAAAGCCACTTTTCCAGAATTATACAATTTCAATTAACACTTGCCGATCCGACGGGTGCGAAAACAACCGGTTTAACAGCAGAAAGCAATGCAGCCCATTTTGCGGGCGCTAGTGCAAAAATCCCCTTGATACAATCTGCCCCCAAGGAAAAAAACCTGAGCCGACTAAACGCAAGTCGGCTAAACCCTTCTTTCACTTTTGATAATTTTGTCACCGGAAAAGCGAACCAACTAGCGCGCGCGGCTGCGGTCCAGGTCGCAGAGTATCCGGGAGTCGCTTATAACCCGCTTTTCATTTACGGCGGCGTTGGTTTGGGCAAGACCCATCTAATCCAAGCCATCGGTAACCTGGTGCTAAAACACAATAATCAAGCTAATATCCGGTACATTCACGCGGAGCAATATGTTTCCGATGTGGTGCGTGCTTACCAACACAAAGCTTTTGATGAGTTCAAGCGCTACTACCATTCGCTTGACCTGCTCTTGGTTGACGATATCCAGTTTTTTGGCGGCAAGAATCGCACGCAGGAAGAATTTTTCTATGCTTTTAACGCGTTAATCGAGGCACACAAACAGGTAATCATTACTTGTGATTCATATCCCAAGGAAATTTCCGGCATGGAGGAGCGGTTAATTTCCCGTTTTGGATGGGGTTTAACCGTTGCGGTTGAACCACCTGAACTGGAAATGCGTGTTGCCATCCTGCTGAAAAAAGCGCTGTTGGAAAAAATAATTCTAGACGAAAATATCGCTTTTTTTATCGCTAAACATATTCGTTCTAACGTGCGTGAATTGGAAGGCGCATTGAAACGGGTGCTCGCTTATTCCCGCTTTACTGGTCATTCGTTGTCACTGGATCTGGCAAAGGAGGCCCTGAAAGACTTATTGGCGGTGCAAAACCGGCAGATTTCAGTCGAAAATATTCAAAAAACCGTGGCTGATTACTATAAGATCAGGGTTGCCGAAATGTATTCCAAAAACCGTGCGCGTATCGTTGCAAGACCAAGACAAATGGCCATGGCTATAGCCAAGGAACTGACACCCCTTAGCCTACCCGATATCGGGGAAGCTTTTGGTGGAAGAGACCATACAACCGTACTGCACGGCTACCGAAAAATTGCCGAACTACGTGCTTCTGACCCAACAACTAACCGGGATTTTAATACTTTGTTACATATTTTGCGAGGTTGATAACGAGGTTCATAACAATTGAATAGTTCTGGGATAACTCGCTGTTTAACTGAAACAAGAGTTTCATCCACATATTATCCACGAAACATACTGCATCAATACATATAATAAAACACCGTTAACTCACTGATATTATTTAATTATATCAATTTATACCGGATTTTGCCTTCATCTATTAACGATTATCAAGGTTTAAATAAATGAAACTAATACAAACCGATAAGGAAACTTTGCTCAAACCGTTGCAAGCGGTTACTGGGATAGTCGAACGTCGCCACACCCTGCCAATACTTTCAAATGTATTGATAGAAAGGAAAGATAAATCACTATCTTTCGTGGCAACAGATCTGGAAATTCAAATAACCGCCCTCACCCAAGACAGCCAGGTCATTAAACAAGGGTTTTCGGTTACAGTGGCGGCTAAAAAATTGCAAGACATTCTGCGTGCGCTTCCCGACAAAGCGCAGGTTACGCTGGAAGCAGAAGAAAACCGCTTGCAGGTGAAAGCCGGAAAAAGCCGCTTTAATCTACAGACTCTGCCTGTAGAAGATTTTCCCATGCTGCCAGAAAGTATCGAACCCCAAACGAAAATAACTCTACAACAAAAGGAGCTGAAAAATCTTCTATTTTTGGTGCAATATGCCATGGCACAACAAGATATCCGTTATTATCTGAACGGACTTCTGCTGCTACTGGAAGAAAATTATCTGAAGGTGGTGGCTACCGACGGCCACCGCTTGGGATTTGCCTTGATTGCGCTGGAAATGCCACAGGAGAAAAAAGAGGTCATTCTCCCGCGCAAGGCCGTATTGGAATTGGCCAAGCAATTAAACGATAGCGAAGAACCAGTAACAGTGGAAATTCTACAAAACCAGACCCGCTTTACATTTTCAAACATTGTGCTGGTTTCCAAGGTTGTGGATGGAAAATTCCCCGATTACAACCGCGTTATCCCGATCGGATACCAAAAACAATTTGAAGTGGATCGTTTGTTATTTCTACAGACGCTACAACGTGCCGCGATCCTGTCAAACGAAAAATTCCGCGGGGTACGCCTGATTTTAACAACGGGCAATCTCCGCATAGTCTGCAACAATAGTGAGCAGGAAGAAGCGCAGGAGGAGTTGGAGGTTCAGTATGATGGCGAGGCGCTCGATATCGGTTTCAATATCACCTACCTGCTGGATGTATTGAACAATTTGACTTGCGAAACGGTGCAGTGTTCATTCGGCGATGCCAGCAGCAGCGCGCTGATCACTGTTCCCGGCAATGATAATTTCAAATATGTCGTAATGCCGATGCGAATATAAGCCTCTGATACAAAAAACACCAAGCTTGCCCGACAAACAAAAGTTACAAACGAAACTAAAGCAGCCAGGCAATGAGCGAAAAATCTACCCCCAAAACCGATAATCCAGAAGCATACGGCTCAGACAGCATCAAGATTCTTAAAGGGTTGGACGCAGTCCGCAAGCGCCCCGGGATGTATATTGGCGACACCAGCGACGGAACTGGCTTGCATCACATGGTGTTCGAGGTCGTGGATAATGCGATTGATGAAGCGCTGGCTGGCCACTGCGACGAAATCACCGTTATCATTCACCCAGATAATTCCGTATCTGTTCAGGATAATGGCCGCGGAATTCCCACCGGCATCAAGCACGATGACGAATTAAAGCGCTCTGCTGCTGAAATCGTCATGACGGAACTGCATGCAGGCGGCAAGTTCGATGACAATTCTTACAAGGTGTCGGGCGGTCTGCATGGTGTTGGCGTGTCAGTCGTCAACGCTTTGTCCGAGTGGCTACGTCTTACCATACGCCGCGATGGGCAAACCCATCAAATGGAATTCCGCAAGGGAGTTCCAGTAGTGCCGCTGGCAGTTACCGGTAAGACCGAACGGCGCGGTACCGAAGTACACTTTCTTGCCAGCAAGGAAATTTTTGGTGACATTGAGTATCACTATGACATATTTGCAAAGCGTTTGCGCGAGCTTTCATTTCTCAACAACGGCGTAAAGATTCACCTGGTGGATCAACGCAACGGCAAAGAAGAAACATTTGCTTTTGTTGGTGGGGTAAAAAGTTTTGTCGAATACATCAATCGCACCAAATCAGTTCTACACCCCGATATTTTTTACGCTGCCGGAGAAAAAGATAACATCGCAGTAGAGGTGTCGATGCAATGGAACGACAGTTATGTTGAACAGGTTTTATGTTTTACTAACAACATTCCACAAAAAGACGGAGGGACGCACCTCACCGGTTTGCGCGCCGCGATGACACGCACATTGAACAGCTATATTGAAAAAAATGAGCTGGCAAAAAAAGCCAAAATTGAAACCGCCGGCGATGATATGCGCGAAGGGTTGTCCTGTGTTTTGTCGGTAAAACTGTTTGAGCCAAAATTTTCTTCGCAAACCAAGGAAAAGCTCGTGTCCTCCGAAGTGCGTCCGGCGGTGGAGGAAATCGTAGCGCAAAAACTGTCAGAGTTTTTGCTGGAGCACCCGCTTGATGCCAAAACCATCTGCGGCAAAATCATAGATGCGGCCAGAGCCCGCGAAGCCGCACGCAAAGCCCGCGAACTAACGCGGCGCAAGGGCGTGCTGGATGGTATGGGGTTGCCCGGAAAGCTTGCCGACTGCCAGGAAAAGGATCCCGCACAATGTGAGCTTTATCTGGTTGAGGGCGATTCCGCAGGCGGTTCTGCCAAACAAGGCCGCGACCGCAAGTTCCAGGCGATCATGCCGCTGAAAGGCAAAATCCTTAATGTTGAAAAAGCGCGTTTCGACAAACTGATTTCCTCACAGGAAATCATCTCCCTCATTACCGCGCTCGGTACCGGCATCGGCAAAGATGAATACAATCCCGACAAACTACGCTATCACCGCATCATCATCATGACCGATGCAGACGTGGATGGCTCGCATATCCGCACCTTGCTGCTTACCTTCTTCTACCGGCAAATGCCGGAACTGATAGAACGGGGCCACATCTACATTGCCCAGCCACCGCTCTACAAGGTCAAACACGGAAAACAAGAGCGCTATGTTAAGGACGATCACGAACTCAAGCAATACCTGCTGGGATTAGCGCTGACCGACGCCGAATTGCATACTCATGCGGGCAAGCCGCCGCTTACCGGAGAAACGCTGGCGAAAATCGCCAACGAATATCTGCTGGCTGAAGCAGTGATCGAGCGCATGAGCCGCTTGATTGACAGCGAGGCGATGCACGCCCTGTTCCGTCATCCCAACATAAGTTTGAATAGCGAAATGGAAGCCGCCAAAAGCGCTGCCAAGCTAGTAGCGCACGTTGCCGGAGTTGAAATCACGCCGGAATATGATGCCGCTACAGAAGAATTCCGGCTGAAAATAACCCGCATGCACCATGGCAACATCCGCACCAGTTACATGGATCAGGATTTTCTGCGCAGCGGCGATTATGTCCAGATCAAACAAACCGCCCATGTGCTCGATGGATTGCTGGGGCCGGGCGCGTATATCAAACGCGGCGAACAAAAGCAGGCTGTCGGCGAATTTAAACAGGCACTCGATTGGCTGCTGCAGGAAGTGAAAAAGGGTATCAGTACGCAGCGCTACAAGGGGCTGGGAGAAATGAATCCAACCCAACTATGGGAAACCACCATGGATCCTAAAAGCCGCCGCCTGCTGCGCGCCCAGATCGAAGACAGTATCGCCGCTGACGAAATTTTCACCACCCTGATGGGCGATGCGGTCGAGCCGCGCCGGGCGTTCATCGAGAACAATGCGCTGGGGGTGCGCAATCTGGACGTGTAGGCCAATTGCGCTGATTGGATCGTTCTGCGAACCCCTGTCGATGGTGGTAAAATTTCCCCACCCATTTCTAACACTCCCGAAGGATTGATACCGCCATGTTGTCCGCAAAACAAACGATAGAAAGCATTGATCCGGATTTGTGGCAGGCAATCAAAGGAGAAATGCAGCGTCAGGAAGATCACATTGAGCTGATTGCTTCGGAAAATTACGCCAGTCCGGCGGTAATGCAGGCGCAAGGATCGGTGTTAACCAACAAGTACGCGGAAGGCTATCCCGGCAAGCGCTATTATGGCGGCTGTGAGTATGTGGATATCGTGGAGCAGCTTGCAATAGACCGGGTGAGGACGCTGTTTAATGCCGAGTATGTCAATGTCCAGCCACATTCCGGTTCGCAGGCCAATGCTGCGGTTTACCTGTCCGCGCTAAAGCCAGGAGATACGCTGCTTGGCATGTCGCTTGCGCACGGCGGACATTTGACGCATGGCGCCTCAGTCAACCTCAGCGGCAAAATTTTTAACTCGGTTGCTTATGGCCTCAATTCGGAAGAGGAATTGGATTACGATGCAGTGGAGCGACTGGCGCATGAACACAAACCCCAAATGATCGTCGCCGGGGCTTCTGCCTACGCGCTGGTGATAGACTGGAAACGTTTTCGCAAGATTGCCGACAGCGTGGGCGCTTATCTGTTCGTGGACATGGCACATTATGCGGGATTGGTGGCGGCGGGATTTTATCCCAACCCCGTTGGTATCGCTGATTTTGTCACCAGCACCACGCACAAAACTCTGCGCGGGCCGCGCGGCGGCATCATCATGGCTAAGCCAGAATACGAGAAAGCGCTCAACTCGGCGATTTTCCCGCAAACCCAGGGCGGGCCACTGATGCACGTAATTGCCGCCAAGGCGGTAGCTTTCAAGGAAGCCGCCACCAAGGAATTCAAGGATTACCAGGAGCAGGTGATCGACAATGCGCGCGTGATGGCAAAGGTATTGCAGGAGCGGGGTCTGCGCATCGTCTCCGGGCGCACCGACTGTCACATGTTTTTGGTGGATCTTCGCGCCAAGAATCTTACCGGCAAGCAGGCCGAGGAATCGCTGGGACTGGCACATATCACGGTCAACAAAAATGCCATACCCAACGACCCACAGAAACCATTTGTCACCAGCGGTATTCGCATCGGCTCACCGGCGATGACAACGCGAGGCTTCAGAGAAATTGAAGCAGAACAACTGGCAAATCTGATCGCCGACGTGTTGGATGCGCCTACCGATGCTGCCGTGTTGTCACGCGTAGCACATGAAGCAAAGATGCTGTGCGCGAAATTTCCTGTTTACGGTAACTAATTACATTACCGATACAAAATAGATTCTGCCCGTTTCGATCATGTTCGATGATAGATGCATTTCGCGTCATCCCTTGAATGCTGAATCATGAAATGTCCCTTTTGCAATGCTGATGATACCAGCGTAGTCGATTCTCGCGTCAGCGAGGAAGGCAGCAGAGTGCGCCGCCGCCGCCGCTGTCTCACTTGCGACAAGCGCTTTACTACCTATGAAACAGTGGAGTTACGTTTGCCGCAAGTGGTAAAGCAGGACGGCAATCGCTCCGAGTTTAACCGCAATAAACTGCTTACTGGTTTCATGCGCGCGCTGCACAAGCGTCCGGTGCCCACCGAATATGTGGATGCGGCGATCGACCGGATCGTGCAAAAAATTCTGAGCTTGGGTGAGCGCGAGATCCCGTCGCGCAAAATTGGCGAAATGGTGATGCGGGAACTCTACAAGCTCGACAAGGTAGCGTATATCCGGTTTTCTTCGGTGTACAAAAGCTTCCAGGACGCGGATGATTTTCATGATGCGATCAAGGAAGTGCAAGGACCGCAGCGGAAGAGGACGGGGAAAAAATCCTGAGCAACAGACGCGTACTCCTTTTCAATCTTCTCGCCTCTGGAAGAAACATGTTTCTTTAGAAGTATCTATATGTTTTCTTCATCTGATCACGTCCACATGTCGCAAGCGTTGCAGCTTGCAGAGAAAGGGCTGTATAGCACTAGCCCCAATCCGCGCGTGGGTTGTGTAATTGTGCGTGATGGCAGTGCGATTGGCAGTGGCTGGCATGAGCGCGCAGGCCAGGCGCATGCCGAGATCAATGCTCTCAATGCAGCTGGAGCAGCGGCGCGCGGCGCGACCATTTATCTCACATTGGAACCCTGTAGCCACCACGGACGTACCCCGCCGTGTGCCGAAGCGTTAATCAAAGCTGGTGTCGCCAAGGTAGTAATGGCCATGCAAGACCCGAACCCCCTAGTGGCGGGCGGCGGTTGCACATTACTGAAACAAGCCGGAATCGAAGTGCAAACTGGGTTGCTGGAAGCGGAAGCGAGGGCACTTAACATAGGCTTTATCACGCGCGTGACACACAAGCGTCCTTGGGTGCGGATGAAAATTGCGGCGAGCCTTGACGGCAAGACCGCGCTTAACAATGGTACCAGTTACTGGATTACCGCTGAACCGGCGCGGCGTGATGGGCACCGGTGGCGTGCGCGTTCCTGCGCGGTGCTAACCGGCATTGGCACGGTGCTGGCAGATGATCCGCAGCTTACCGTGCACCAAGTGGAGACATCCAGACAGCCGCTGCGGGTGGTGGTGGATAGTCGCTTGGAGATCCCGGTAGACGCCAGGATGCTGCGCGGCGAAGGTGAATTGATTTTTACTGCGACCGCCAGCGAGGGGAAAATCATGGCGCTAAGCGATGCCGGAGCGCACACCATCGTGTTGCCAGATGAAAATGGCAAGGTAGATCTAGTCAGAATGATGCGGACACTCGCCGATTACGAGATCAACGAGGTGCTGGTCGAGGCCGGTGCCAGACTGAACGGTGCGCTCATCAGGGCGGGTTTGGTGGATGAATTAGTGATTTATCTCGCGCCGTGTTTGATTGGTGACGCAGCCCAAAGCATGTTGAATTTGCCGGAATTGACCGATCTTGCAGGGAAGCGCGCGCTCAAGATTGAGGATTTGCGCATGGTGGGAGCGGATATCCGCATCGTTGCCCGGCTTGGGTAGCGGCTTGTGGGGCGCACACCGTAGAGGACTTGTTCAGCGGTTCCTTAGCGCGGGTTTTTGGTGAGTTTGCGTTGCAGCGTGCGGCGGTGCATGTTAAGTATGCGCGCGGTTACGGAAATATTCCCTTTGTTCTCATTTAATACCCGCTGGATATATTCCCATTCGAGGCGGCCTACCGACAGTGGGTGTGTGCTGATCGGTACCTCGGCATCGCCGCTGGTGCGCTCGAATGCGGCCATGATCTCATCGGCATCGACCGGTTTTGCCAGATAATGCGTCGCACCCAGTTTGATTGCTTCCACTGCGGTGGTGATGCTGGCGTAACCGGTCAGCATGACAATGCGCGTGCCGGAATCGAGCGCCTTCAGTTTCTCGACCAGGATCAACCCGGAAGCGCCCGGGAGTCGCAGATCGATAGTTGCGTACTCGGGCACACAGGTTTCGGCAAGCACCAGTGCCTGTTCGACCGTATGCGCACAATGTACGTTAAATCCGCGCTTGGTCATGGCTTTTGCGAGCACTTCGCAAAAAGTCACATCATCGTCAACAATCAGCAAACTCGGACGATCATCGTCTGCTTCTATCGTTGGTAACATTGTCATCTCGATGGTCTTATCAGAGGTAATCTAACCTGGGTGCGGGCACCACCACCCGCACGATTAGTCAGACTGACACTTCCGCCAAATCGTTCTATATTCGCATTGGCAAGAAACAAGCCGATGCCAAAACCCTGCCCCGGTTTGCTGGTAAAGAAAGCTTGCCCCGCCCGCTGTACTGCTTCTTCGCTGAGCCCTTTGCCGTAATCGAGGATTTCAAGCAGCAATTCCTGCTGATCCCAGCTGCTTTCGATTTCGACACGGTCGAGCGACGCATCAGCCGCATTGTTCAGCAGATTTAAAAGAGACTGGCTTAGCAAGTGGGCGCCGAGAATTTGCGGAGCAGGCTGGATCCCACTGCTACGATAAGAAAATTTGACCATGGGCCGCATCAGTTGCCATTTATCCAATACCTGCTGTAAAAAATGATCGACAGCCGGGCCGCTAGCATCTTCGGCCCGCGCCTGCCCGACATCAGCCAGCAATTGTGTCAGGGTGCGCTTGCAATGCGTGATCTGATCGCGCAGGATTCTGACATCATTCTGGAATTCAGTGTTGTCGGGATATTCCTTTTGTAATTCTCCGGTTACGACCGCCATCGTTGCCAGCGGCGTGCCAAGTTCATGCGCTGCGCCTGCAGCCAAGGTTCCAAGCGCAATGATTTGTTCGTTACGCAAAGCCTGTTCACGTGCCAGCGCCAGATCTTTGTCGCGTTCGCGAATCGATATGCCCATCTTGACAACGAACCAGGCAATCAACACCGTGCTTAACACAAACGCCAACCACATCCCCGACACATGCAGGTTAAATTCACTGGTATGTTCGCTGTGATCATGCGGCAACGGCACATAATAAAACAGCAGCAGCGTATAACAGCTTATTGTGATTGCCGCCATTGCCCAAGTATAAATCCACGGCAACGCTGCCGCAGCAATCGTCAGCGGCAGCAGGTATAGCGAGATAAATGGATTGGTTGATCCGCCGCTGAAATACAGCAGCGCACTCAAGGCAAAGACATCGATCAATAGTTGCGCAAAAAATTCGATGCTGGATACCGGCAGGTTACGGCGCAGGCGTACCCATGTCGCCAGATTAAGCGCGGCGAGCAAAGCCACCACCGCAACCATTTCCGTCCAGGGCAACTGCATATCGAGTACCCAATGCGCCAAGGCAAACGTCAGACACTGGGCGATCAGCGCGATATTCCTGAGCAGGAACAGGCGTTGCAGATTCTTGCTTAGTGGCGACTGACTGAGATCGCTGAACATTTCAATTGCTCATCCACAACACGGTTTCCATCCCTGCATTTAACCCGAACATTAACCTATATTGCAATTTACAACCATGCGGCAAATTGCCGCACACACTCTGCTCGGGATTGTACTGGCTGTACTGAAAATCTACCCAGGATTCAAAACTCCTCATGGTGGCTTCGTGAAGCCGCTACAATGGCGGCAAATGCTGTTGTCCTTCGAATTTGAGTTGATTTGCAATTTTACGGCAGGAATAAACCGGAATTTCCAGTTCTGATCAGACATTGCGGCAATGGGGTTTCCCCGCAACCCATCGGCGAATACAATAAGCGGTTGCGCATGCTGGAAACAGGAAGGGTTTGATGTTTACCGGAATTATTGAAGCAGTCGGCGAGATAAAACAGGTTACGCCCCTGGGTACTTCCTCGAGTAGGGTTGCGGCAGATGGCATACGCCTGGACATTGCGCCGGGTGTGTTGAACTTATCCGATGTCAAAACCGGCGATAGCATCGCGGTGAATGGCGTATGCCTTACCGTGACCGCACTAGTGGACGGCAGGTTTACCGTAAATGTATCGCGCGAAACCCTAGGCTGTACCCGAGGTTTGGACCAGCAGGGCGGGCGGGTAAATCTGGAAAAAGCCCTGCGCTTGTCTGACAGACTGGGTGGGCATCTGGTAAGCGGCCATGTGGACGATATCGGTGAAGTGGTAAAGATTGAGCCGGTGGGGGAAAGTTGCCTGCTGGTGATCAGAGCGCCCGGTGCGTTATTGAAGTACATAGCAAAAAAGGGTTCGATCACGGTGAATGGCGTGAGTTTGACAGTAAATTGGGTAACGGCGGATGAATTCGGGGTCAATCTCATTCCCCATACGCGGGCAATGACGACATTGCACGATCTGGAATGCGGTGCGAAAGTGAATCTGGAAGTCGATATGCTGGCGCGGTATGTAGAGCAGGCGCTGAGTAACGCCGCCAATTATGATAAAGGTTTGACATGATTATCAGCCCCATCCTGGATATTGTTGCAGACATCAAAGCCGGCAAAATGGTAATTCTCGTCGATGAGGAAAATCGTGAGAACGAAGGTGATCTGGTTATGGCGGCGGAGTTCATTACGCCGGAAGCAATCAATTTCATGGCCACACATGGTCGCGGGCTGATCTGTCTGACGTTGACCGAAGAGCGCTGCCGCCAGCTTAATCTGCCGCTGATGGTGTCCACCAACCGCTCGCCGCTCGGCACCAATTTCACGCTTTCGATCGAGGCTGCGACTGGGGTCACGACCGGCATTTCCGCCGGTGACCGCGCCTGCACGGTGCAGGCAGCAACGAAAGCAGACGCCAAACCGGAGGACATTATCCAGCCCGGCCATATTTTTCCGCTGATGGCGCAAAACGGCGGTGTCCTGGTACGTGCCGGGCATACCGAGGCGGGATGTGATTTGGCGAATCTGGCGGGGGTTACTGCCGCATCCGTAATTTGCGAAATTCTGAAGGAAGACGGCAGTATGGCGCGCCTGCCCGATTTGATTGAATTCGCCACAAAGCACCAACTCAAAATTGGCGCCATCGCCGATCTGATTCACTACCGCAGTCGCACCGAAAGCCTGGTGCAGCGCATGGCGGAACGCCCCATTCAAACAGCACATGGCGAGTTTCGCCTCGTCGCTTACCTCGACAAGACCATCAACGCGACTCATCTTGCCTTGGTGAAAGGCAAAATCGACTCCAGTACAGAAACTCTGGTGCGGGTACATGAGCCGCTGTCCGTGATCGATCTACTGGACGCAAATGACGACACTCATTCCTGGAGTGTAAACGACGCGCTGCGGGTAATTGCCGCCGCAGGGTGTGGTGTGATTGTACTGCTGCATCGCCGGGAAAACCCTGCAGAATTGATGGAGCGCGTCACGCGGGCAGAATCCGCGTCTCCTGTTCTGGCCAGAACAGATTTGCGCGACTATGGAATCGGCGCACAAATACTGAAAGATCTTAATGTGGGTAAAATGCGGTTGCTGGCTATCCCGCGCAAAATGCCAAGCATGACGGGCTTCGGCTTGGAAGTGGCAGGGTATCTGGAGCCGGAGAATAAAAAACGGAAATAGTAGTCCGTTTCTTCGCTAGGCCGCCTCTACAGTTTTCACGGTTAATTTTATTAGGAGCACATATGGCGCGGTACGACAACATTCTTGAACTTGAAGCCGAACTCAACGGTACCGGATTACGCGTTGGTATCGTCATGAGCCGTTTTAACATTGATGTGAGCGAAGGGCTGCTGGGTGCCTGTACTGCAGAACTGACCAAGTGCGGGGTGCAGGAGTCGGCCATGTTGCTGGTAACAGTTCCGGGCGCACTGGAAATTCCCCTGGTGCTGCAAAAAATGGCTTTGACTGATCAGTTTGACGCGCTGATAGCACTGGGTGCGGTCATACGCGGCGACACCTATCACTTTGAAGTGGTAGCGAATGAATCGGCCAGCGGCGTAGCCGCGGTACAGCTTGATACTGGTATTCCTGTCGCCAACGGCATACTCACTACTCAAACTGACGACGAAGCGCTGGCGCGCATGGGTCGTAAAGGTGCCGAAGCCGCACAAGTGGCGATAGAAATGGCCAATCTCCTGAGGCAGCTCGACGAAGTAAGTCAATGACACAGACCAACCCGGCAACCAAGCCGATAACCAAACCCGGCCGCGCAACGCGTCGCTGTTCGCGCAAGCTGGCCATGCAGGGACTTTACCAATGGCGGGTGGCGGGCGGAACCGTTGAAGTCATCGAAGCGCAGCTCCGTGATGGCAAGGAATTTGCCAAGACTGACCAGGACTTTTTTTTAGATCTATTGCGTGGCGCTCTGGCTAAAGCTGCAGAACTGGAACAGCAGATCCAGCCTTACCTCGACCGCCCCCTCAAAGAACTCAGCCCGGTGGAGTTTGCCATTCTGCTGCTGGGCACCTATGAACTTGCCGATCACCCGGAAATACCTTATCGAGCAGTAATCAACGAAGCGGTGGAACTGGCCAAGACCTATGGCGGCACCGACGGACACAAATACGTGAACGGCGTGCTGGACAAATTGGCGGCGAAGCTGCGGGCATCCGAGGTAAATACAGTAACCTGACAGCAGGGGCTGCAAAGAATGTTCTCCGAATTCGACATCATTCAGCGCTACTTTACCCGCCCCGCTCCCAGCGCGGTGCTGGGTGTGGGAGACGATGCGGCATTGATCAAGCCCACGGCCGGGATGGAGCTGGCGATTTCCACCGATATGCTGGTAGCCGGCCGCCATTTCTTGGCCGATATCGATCCGCGCATGCTGGGCCATAAATCCCTGGCAGTGAACCTTTCCGACATGGCGGCGATGGGCGCAACACCACGCTGGGCCACACTTGCGCTGGCATTGCCGAAGCTGTTGGTGCAGGCTGATGAGACATGGCTGGCAGCGTTCGCCGACGGTTTTTTCGGGCTCGCGCGCACGCATCAGGTGGAACTCATCGGCGGAGACACCACCTGCGGCCCCCTTAATGTCTGCGTGACAATAATTGGTGAAGTAGCAACAGGAAAAGCCTTGCGGCGCAGCGGCGCCAAGCCGGGTGACGATATCTGGGTGTCCGGTCAGTTGGGCGACGCGGCCTTGGCGCTTGCTCACGCCCAGCAGCGCATCGCGCTCGAGCCCGGCGAAATTCTGGCGTGTCTGCCTGCGCTGCATTTGCCTGTGGCACGGGTCGAACTGGGGCAACACTTGATTGGTCTTGCCCATAGCGCCATCGATATTTCCGACGGACTGCTGGCAGACCTGGGGCATATTCTGGAATGTTCCAAAGTTGCGGCTGTTATCGAAATGAAAGCGATCAAGCGCTCGGCGGTGATGGAAAAATATCTTTCCCAGACAGTGGCGATCAACTGCCTGTTGGCAGGCGGGGATGATTACGAACTCTGTTTTACCGCACCTAGGGCAAAATGCGGGGAAATCGAGGACCTCTCCCGCGAACTGGAGATTCCGCTGACTCGTATTGGCGGAATCAGTCAGGGGGAGGGCCTGGTGGTGCTGGATGAGGCAGGCAAGTCGATAGAGCCGGAGGCAAGGGGCTATGACCACTTCCGCACCTGAGGGCCAATTAACCCCCGAACCAGGACTGGCATCGCACCCCGCGTCCGGTCACGCGCGTCCCAATTGGGAGTTTGTGATGCGGCACCCGGCGTATTTCATCGCTTTCGGTGGCGGCGCGGGTTTGAGCCCGGTAGCACCCGGCACCATGGGGACGCTGGCCGCATTTCTTTTATTTGGGCTGATTAATCAATACCTGGGTCCGGCTAATTTCCTGTTGTTCATAGGCGTGCTGTTCATCATCGGTATCTGGGCGTGCAGCGTTACCGGCAAAGCACTCGGTAATCACGACCATGGCGGCATGGTGTGGGATGAGATCGTTGCTTTCCTGCTGGTGCTGGTGTTCACGCCGAATACCCTGGTATGGCAGGCGTTCGCGTTTTTGCTGTTCCGCCTGTTCGATATCTTCAAACCGCCGCCCATTGGATACTACGACAAGAAGCTGCGCGGCGGCTTCGGCGTGATGTTTGACGATCTGCTGGCGGCGTTTTTCACACTGCTGTGTCTGGCGGCATGGAAAGTGCTTACAATGTTTTAATGTCACGATGTCGCAGAAACTTCCTTATATGGTGAAATCATGACCGCCATGGATGACCGTACACTCCAACTGCTTGCCGGACATGTCGGCATAGATCTGATCCAGCAGGGATTGATGCTTGCCAGCGCCGAATCCTGCACTGGTGGCTGGCTGGGGCAGGCGATCACCTCAAAGAGGGGCAGTTCCGCTTGGTATGAGCGTGGTTTTATCACCTACGGCGTTGTTTCAAAGCAGGAAATGCTGGGCGTGAGCGCCACAACCCTGAAACAACACGGCACGGTATCCGAGCAGACCGCGCAGGAAATGGCAGCAGGCGCCATTTCTCACAGCCATGCGCAGGTGGCGGTGGCAATTACCGGCATTGCCGGCCCTGACGGTGGCACGGCGGGAAAATCTGTGGGCACGATCTGTTTTGCCTGGGTGATGAAAGATGGCCTGGCGCTCAGTGCAACCCGGCATTTCAGCGGCGATCGCGAAGCGGTAAGACGGCAAGCGGTGGCGGCGGCGCTGCAAGGGGTAATAGACCTGCTGCGCGATACTGCTCCCATCCTCGCATGAAACATCCGCTGATTTAGTCGTTTCAGCAAACGCCGGCCTGCCGCAGAGGCAGCCCATTTCATATGGACGAAGCGGGCATCTCGCGCTATATAACTTCTATGCGGCGTGAAATTCCGCAAACACCTGGCGGCAGCGAGCAAAGAGACGATATTTCCAGATAGATCAAACCTTCCTGCCGCCTTCCCGCAGTAAGTCGCATGTGCGATAATCCGACAGACTCTTACAAGGACAAACCCATGGACGAAAACAGAAGCAAAGCGCTGGCAGCAGCCCTTTCCCAGATCGAGAAGCAATTTGGCAAAGGCTCGATCATGCGTCTCGGCGCCAGCGATGTGGCCAAGGACATCGAAGTGGTTTCCACTGGTTCACTGGGACTCGACATTGCGCTGGGCGTGGGCGGACTGCCGCGCGGACGGGTGATAGAAATCTACGGACCGGAGTCGTCCGGCAAGACCACGCTCACGCTGCAAGTGATTGCGGAGGTGCAAAAGATCGGCGGCACGGCAGCGTTCATCGACGCGGAACATGCACTGGATCCACAGTATGCGCAAAAAATCGGCGTCAATGTGCAGGAGTTGTTGATTTCCCAGCCCGATAACGGCGAGCAGGCGCTGGAAATCGCCGACATGCTGGTGCGTTCCGGTTCGGTGGATGTGGTGGTAATAGACTCGGTTGCGGCTCTGACGCCGCGCGCGGAAATCGAAGGCGAAATGGGCGAGCCGCAAATGGGCCTGCAGGCGCGATTGATGTCGCAGGCGTTGCGCAAACTCACTGCCAACATCAAGCGCAGCAACACCATGGTGATTTTCATCAATCAGATACGCATGAAAATCGGTGTCATGTTCGGCAATCCCGAGACTACCACCGGCGGCAACGCACTCAAATTCTACGCATCGGTACGCCTCGACATTCGCCGTACCGGAGCCATCAAGAAGGGTGACGAGGTGATCGGCAGCGAAACCCGGGTCAAGGTGGTCAAGAACAAGGTTGCGCCACCATTCAAGCAGGCCGAATTCGACATCCTCTACGGTGAGGGCATTTCGCGCGAAGGCGAGATTGTTGAACTGGGGGTGCTGCATAAACTGGTCGATAAATCGGGTGCATGGTATGCCTACAACGGCGAAAAAATTGGCCAGGGCAAGGACAACGCGCGCGAATATCTGAAAGAGCATCCCGAGATAGCGAAAGAAATCGAGGCGAAAATTCGCGCTGCCGTGGGCGTCGTCGGCCAGGCGGAAGCCATCGCTACGGAATAGCCGCCGTGACTGGCGGTCCCAGCCTGAAAACCCGTGCCTTGGGTTATCTGGCGCGGCGGGAGCACTCCCGGCTGGAGCTGGAAAGAAAGCTGGCACCGCACGCCCAGGATCCCGCAGAACTTTCTGCCATGCTGGACGCACTGGAACAGCATGGTTTCCTGTCAGCCGAACGCATGCTCGAGCAGGTGGTGCAAGTGCGCAGGAAAAAGTTTGGTAGCCAGCGCATCGTGCATGAATTGCGGGAAAAAGGCATAGCCGAGGATTTAATCGCCACCGCACTGCCCGAGCTCAAGGAAACCGAACTGGATGCGGCACGCGAGGTATGGCGAAAAAAATTTGCCGCACCACCCACCGATGCGAAAGAGCACGGCAAGCAGATGCGTTTTCTGCTGGGGCGGGGTTTTGCGCCGGAAGTGATACGCCGGGTGCTGCTGCCTCGCGACGAATAGCGTTATCCGGGTTTCGAATCCTGGATCAACCCGGATTGTTCATTGGTCCGTTCGTGATGAGCTTGTCGAACCACATTGTTTCGAGCCTAATGAACAATCTGAGATTAAATAAATAAGGTAATCCCCCGGCTATGCCGGGGGACTCACTAGGTTTGACCGAGCGCTACGGTCAGCCTGATTCTTCTGACTCGATCAAAAGTTAGGAGAATCAAATGAAAGAGCACCAGAGTCTTTGTCATACGAAA
>JAUSLF010000067.1 GCA_030646695.1 Nitrosomonadaceae bacterium | reverse complement strand
GCATTACCCATCATTGCGACATCCTCGAAACAGGCAACGATTCTTATCGCTTCAAACAGCGTAAAAATTACTCTCAACAAACCAGAAAAGTGGAAACATTTGGACGCTGACTAGTGGAAAGTTTTCGACGCTGATTGACATTCCAGCGCCTGCTCGGCAGGTTTGGGATTGGCACGGATCAGCGATAATACTGCGTTGATGCTATTAAACAGAAAATGGGGGGGGATGCGCGCCTGCAATGCCTGCGCAGGTTAAAATATCCCAGTAGCACGCCGGTAATTCCAAGACCAAAAATCCAGTAGCGGGAAATTGCTCCCATGTCGATGTTGTCAGCCTTGGTTCCACCAAACCAGTATGCCACTGTCGTCAATATCAGTTCCAGCAGCAGCACCGCAGCGATACCGGTGGCATATGGCAAGCGCGCCAGCGGCTGATACAGACCATACAGCAGCAACAAGCTGATCAACAATACGGGTTGAATGACGGCGGCGATCCCCATGAATTCCTGCATAAATCCATGCCCTGTGGGCGCTTTGAGCAATGCTGCCGCAAGCCCCATGGCATTTACGGTTACCAGAATGCGCAGCAATGTGCCGAGATTACGAAAATTCGGCAGAGCGTCCGGATAGGCATTTTGATTTATACTCGTCACTTGGGAGATTGGGACAGAGATTGAAGTTCCTGGAAGGGTTGTACATACTTTCATTTTTGACAAGGCAATATGTATGGTAACTTCAAAAAAGAAAAACTCGCCGGCCAGAAGCGGCAAGAAAGCTTGGTCGGGACGTTTCAACGAGCCGGTTTCGGAACTGGTGCAGCGCTATACCGCATCGATTGGTTTCGATCGGCGGCTGGCTGAATTCGATATTCAGGGATCGTTTGCGCACGCGCAGATGCTCTCTGCTGCGGGCATTATCAGTGCAGCAGATCTCGCCGCCATCGAGCGGGGCCTGGACCAAATCCGCAACGAAATCCGCAGTGGCAAATTCATTTGGTTGCTGGAACTGGAAGACGTGCATCTCAACATCGAAAAACGTCTTACCACTCTGATCGGCGATGCCGGCAAACGGCTGCACACGGCACGATCACGCAACGATCAGGTGGCTACGGATGTGCGGCTTTATTTGCGCACCTCGATTGACGACATCGTCAACTGCATTAGAGCCATGCAACAGGCGTTGCTCGATCTCGCTGAGAAACATGTGGAGACGGTGATGCCGGGCTTCACGCATTTACAGGTGGCACAACCAATTTCCTTTGGACATCATCTGATGGCGTATTTCGAAATGCTGCAGCGCGACGTTGAGCGATTGGTTGATTGCAGGAAGCGTGTGAATAAATTGCCACTGGGTGCGGCGGCGCTGGCTGGAACCAGCTATCCTATCAACCGCAAACTGGTGGCGCAGAAACTGGGTTTTGACGGTGTTTGTGAAAACTCGCTGGATGCAGTTTCCGATCGCGATTTCGCCATTGAGTTCTGCGCTTGCGCGGCGCTGGTCATGACGCATTTGTCGCGGCTATCCGAGGAACTGATTTTATGGATGAGCCCATCGTTCGGTTTCATCGATCTCGCTGACCGTTTTTGTACCGGTTCCTCCATCATGCCGCAAAAGAAAAATCCAGATGTGCCGGAACTGGTGCGTGGCAAGACCGGGCGTATCAATGGTCATCTGGTCGCTTTGCTGACACTGATGAAAGCCCAGCCACTCGCGTACAACAAGGACAATCAGGAAGACAAGGAGCCCCTGTTCGACACTGTGGACACTCTTACCGACACGTTACGCATTTATGCCGATATGCTGACCGGCATCCGCGTCAATCAGGAGGCAATGCGCGCTGCTGCAATGCGAGGCTACGCTACCGCCACGGATATGGCTGATTACCTGACGAAGAAGGGATTGCCGTTCCGCGATGCGCACGAAGCGGTAGCGCAGGCAGTGCGTTTTGCCGAGAAAAAAAGTTGTGACTTGAGCGCGCTTACCCTGCCCGAATTGCGGCAATTCTCTCGACGGGTCGACCAAGATATCTATGCTGTGCTGACTCTGGAAGGTTCGCTGAAAAGCCGCAACCATACCGGTGGGACTGCGCCGGTACAGGTGCGTGCAGCGATCAAGCGGGCAAGGAAGAAGCTGTCCTGAGCGGACCCGCTTGGCAACCCGGTAATTCGCCAATCCATGCCGCCCTGGTCGGACATCGCCGCACAGATATCAGCTATCGACGGCATCCCGTTCGCCGTGAAAAAAATCTCCGCCGTCGGTGGAGGTTGCATCAATGAAAGTTATTGCATTGAAAGCAACGGCCAGTGCTTTTTCGTCAAACTCAACAATGCAGGCAATCTGCCGATGTTCGAGGCGGAAGCTGCGGGTCTGCAGGAAATTCACAACTCCCGTACGCTGCGCGTTCCCGTGCCAGTGTGTTGGGGAGAGAACGAAACCAGCGCATGGCTGGTACTGGAATGCTTGGAGATAGGCAGCGCTGGCAGAAGCGGTGCCGCGTCGTTGGGACAGGGACTCGCCGCGATGCACCGCTTTTCTTCAGGGAAGTTCGGCTGGATGCGCGACAACACCATCGGCACCACGCCGCAAGTCAACAAATTCTCTTCTGACTGGATTCAATTCTGGCGTGAGCACCGTCTGGGCTATCAACTGCAGCTTGCACAAGCCAATGGTTATAAGGGAAAGCTGCAAACACTGGGTGAGCGGTTGATGGCAGAATTGGCTGTTTTTTCCCCGGCGACGCCGCCAGTTCCGTCACTGTTGCACGGCGATCTATGGAGTGGCAATTACGCTTTCGATTCTGCCGGGCAGCCGGTGCTGTTCGACCCGGCAATATATTACGGCGACCGTGAGACAGATCTTGCCATGACCGAACTTTTTGGCGGCTTTCCTGCGACCTTCTATGCGGCCTACCGGGAAGCCTACCCACTTGACCCCGGCTATGCCATTCGCAAAACTCTCTACAATCTCTATCATATTTTGAACCACCTGAACCTGTTTGGTGGAGACTATCTCAACCAGGCAGAGAAAATGATGAGCAGGCTGCACGCCGAAATTCACTGAGCCGGGATGGGCATCGTCGCTTTACAGTGCAGCGGCTTCGAATCCCGCTGGTGTCAGTCAATAGGCGTCTATTGTTGATCTGGCGGATCCAGTTCTCTGGATCAGAACTCCTGCGGATCCACATCCAGCGCCCAGCGCACCTTGTGGACGGGAAGCGTGACAAGTTTTGTGTGCCAGGCAGCAAGAAATTCCTGCAATTTTTTGCGCGAGCCGGATTGCACCAACAGGTGTGCTCGTTCCAGCCCCTTGAGCCGCGCCATTTGCGCCGGAACCGGGTCGAATACTTCCACCTCTCTGGATGATTCTGCCATTGCTGCCGCACTGGCGAGAAAATCCAGTGCAGCGTTGATCTGGGGCGCTTCCGCCCGCAACAGAGCTTGATAGACGAATGGTGGAAAGCCTGCCATCTTTCTTTCTGTCAGCAGCATTTGCGCGAGCGTGTCGTAATCGTGCCGCCGCAACGCGTGATACAGCGGATGGTCGGGAAATTCGGTTTGAATCAGCACCTCACCTGCGATGTCGGCGCGCCCGGCGCGGCCTGCCACCTGCATCAGTTGTGCGAACAAGCGCTCCGCCGCGCGAAAATCGGTGCTGAACAGCGAAGCGTCAGAATTTAAAATTCCTACTAGCGACAGATTGGGAAAATCATGTCCCTTGGCAAGAATTTGCGTGCCAACCAGAATGTCCACGCGTTGCTCGTAAATATCCTTCAACATTCGTTCCCATCCATCCTTGAGACGCGTGCTGTCACGGTCTATGCGCAGAATTCGTGCATCGGGGAAACGTTCGGCCAGCACAGCCTCCACCCGCTGCGTGCCGTGTCCAAAGGGCACGATATCCTGGTCACCACACTTGGGACAGGCGGAGGGGAAACGCTCCTGATGACCGCAGTGATGGCAGCGCAATTGTTTTTCGCTCAAGTGGACTACCAAGCGACTGGCGCAGCGATGACACGTCGCCGTCCATGCACACGACTTGCACAGTAACACTGGCGCATAACCGCGGCGGTTGAGGAAAACCAGGCTTTGCTGGTTTCGTGCCAGGCATTTTTCCAACGCCATGATCAGCGGCTGGGACAAACCATCTTTGTTCTTGGCGGCGCGGGTATCAACGCAGTGCACAGCTGGCAGCACAGCGTTCTTAACAGCGCGGGACGACAGGCGCAGCATACGGTAGCGTCCATTAATCGCGTTGTAATAGCTTTCCAGTGAAGGTGTGGCAGAGCCGAGTACCACCGGCACATTTGCCTGTCTGGCGCGAAAAATCGCCACATCTCGCGCTGAGTAGCGCAAGCCATCCTGCTGTTTGAAGGAACCGTCCTGTTCCTCATCCACAATGATCAGACCTAGTTTTGGCAGTGGCGTGAATATCGCCAGGCGTGTACCCAGTATTATCTTGGCTTCACCCTGTTGCGCCTGCAGCCAGCCGTTCACGCGTTCGGAGGCATTGAGTCTGCTATGCAGGCATATCAGCAATGTGGTGGGAAAGCGCGCACGAAATACTGCCTCCAGTTGCGGTGTCAAACTGATTTCAGGTACCAGTACCAGCGTTTGTCGTCCTTGCAGCAACAGCAGCGTAATCAGCCGCAGGTATACCTCGGTTTTTCCGCTACCGGTGATGCCATGCAGCAGCCAGGCGTTAAATTCGCTGATGTCGGCGGTAATGGCAGCGAGGGCACTCTGCTGTTCTGTATTAAGGGCGGGGCCGGATACAGCTTTAGTGACGGAAGCGGGGTGAACTGGAATTTCTTTTACCCAACCCAGCGTAACAAATTTCTGCAATGCCTTGGGTGCACGCGGTGAAAGCTGTTTTGCTTCTTCATGGCCGACCACACCGGTTTCTCTCAACCGTGCCAGCAGACGATTTTGGATGATGTTGCGGGCGGGGATGGATGCGGTATCGGCCGCACGTCCTGCATCGGTGAAACAAAATTGAAAGGCAGCAGTCGATTTCTGTACAAGGGGCTTACTGCTACGCAGCCTGCCAGGCAGCGCATTCATCACTACCTCCCCTAGCGGATGGTGGTAATAATTGCTGCAAAACCTGCACAGATCGAGGAGTGTTGCGGGCAGCGGTGGAACATCATGAAAGATATGTGCGGCAGGTTTGAGCTTGTCGGGAGAAACGGAAGAACAGGCGGATACTTCTATGATGACCCCCGTCATCAGCTTCCTTCCGAAAGGAACCTGCACACGAGCGCCGATGTCTTGTGCTGTTGCATCCGACGCAAGATAGTCAAACAAAGTGGCCACGGGAACATCAAGCGCGACGCGGATGATTGGCATTATGGGAAATATATTGGGGGCAGATTTGCACGGTTGAATTCGAGAGCATTATCCACGAAATCTGTGACGGATTTATTATTCCTGTCTGGAATGGCAAGTTAAAGTGACGCCGGTTCTTATTTTGAGTTTCTCCTGCCTGGATATGATCTGGTTTTTTTAAAAAAAGATAACTTGTGACTTGTACATATACATATAGAAGCTGCAGGCAAAAAAGATTCTTAGTCATGTGTATGTTTAGTCAGGTGTTTGATGTTTTTCATTCCGGCAAACTATCGGGACTACCTCATGTATTTTAATAATTTTGTGCTAGGAATAGCTATTATTTTCATCGCAGTTGTGTTTGATTTTTCATGGATTTAACTTTATTTTGGGCTTCGATGACCGTCATCGCTAAGCATAAATCACGCCATTTACGCAACCTCTGTTCATATTATTTTTACAGTCTCTGCTATCTGACAAATTGCTTGACGAGCAGCGCTTTTATCGGATAGGCTTGCTGGTGTAGTGGGTATGGGCATATTCGTAGCATATCCGTAAGTATAAGTACGGCGGGGTCACTGCGTAGAAATGGAAGGGGTGGTTGTTTTCGA
>JAUSLF010000066.1 GCA_030646695.1 Nitrosomonadaceae bacterium | reverse complement strand
AACTGATATACTTAATAAATATAATAGAAGGAATAGGTTGGCGTAGGCTGGCCATATACATCTCAAACATCTGACTTTGTAGACCGGACCCTCTAGATGAGACCCTCTGGAACGTCAGACAACGTCCCAAAAGTCCTAATTAACCAGGTTAATTAGGGCTTTTATCTTAAGTCTCATCTAGAGGGTCCAGTCTACAAGTAGTTCGTCTTTGAGGTGTATACGGCAAGCCTACGATTACGACAGATTCAATAAAGGGATAATTATAAATAAGCTGGCCATGTACATCTTTTATTTCCTAGACCCATTAAATATCCTGAATAAGACCCGGGACCCTACATGCACCCGAAACACCCCAAACCCCCTCAAACCCCCCAAAACCCCCAAAACCCCCCAAAACCCCCAAAAACCCCGTTTTCGCTGTATTATATCAACCCCTAAAATCGATTTCGAGATCCAAAAAAGGGTCGGCTGACGTCCCTGTTTCTTACCCATAGCCTGTCTTAAAATCCGGCGCCCCCTACGCCTCTCCTACTATTCCACACTTCAAAAAATTCCCAATTTACCCTATTTCGGCACGGGACTGATACCCCCCCATTTTGGCTCCCTACTATTTGCCCGTCAAAAAAGGCCCTTTTTTGGCCTATTTTCTCCTATTTATTTTCGTGCGGGCTGTAGTACGACTTTTTGGGGGGGGGGTGCAGAAACGTCGAAAAAAGGGCACTTAGGGAAAATCGCCTGGGGACCTTCGAGAGCCGGTGGATAAGCGGGCAAATAGTAGGGAGGTTTTCGCGACAGCCCCCAAAAAGGGTCGTTTTTTGACCCTTTTTTCCCCTTTTTTCACGAAAAAACACGAAAAACACCCCTTTTTTGGTCAAAAAAAACACGATTTTACATATCTAATCGGCCTCAAACGCGTTTTTTGCACAGTATTTCCCTATCAAACGTAGGACTTTTTCGGTTTTTCGTTCCAGTGTAATTGATATGGGGAGACGGGCGATTAGTAGGAAGGTTTTTTCAAAATCGGGGTCCAAAAACCCCCTTTTTTGGGTCAAAAAGGGCCCAAAAAGGGCCCAAAAAGTCCTTTTTTACGGTTTTTTGAGGGCTAGGCGGGCAAATAGTAGGGAAACCCCTCGGGCAGAAACGGGGGGGGGAACATGTGTGGATCTAAGGAGAATGCCCAAAAACCCCTGTCCCCCCCAGGGTTTTGGGGGGTCCGGGGGGGGGGGACTTCGAGAAAAGGGAGATATGGGTTTAATCTGGCGGGAAATTAGGCGGGCAAATAGTAGGGAAAAAAACCCGGTTTTTGGGCCAAAAAAGGGGGTTTTTGGGGGGTTTTTGGGGCCAAAAATGAAAAAACCTTCCTACTAATCGCCCGCCTCTCCATATCAATTACACTGGAACGAAAAATCGAAAAAGTCCTACGTTTGATAGGGAAATACTGTGCAAAAAACGCGTTTGAGGCCGATTAGATATGTAAAATCGCTCTTTTTTTGACCAAAAAACGACCCTTTTTTGCAAAAAACCCGAAAAAAAGGTCAAAAAAAGGCCTTTTTTTGGCCCGGAGGCAAAAACCTCCCTACTATTTGCCCGCTTATCCACCGGCTCTCGAAGGTCCCCAGGCGATTTTCCCTAAGTGCCCTTTTTTTGACTTTTCTGCACCCCCCCCCCAAAAAGGTCGTACTACAGCCCGCACGAAAATAAATAGGAGAAAAAAGGCCAAAAAAGGGCCAAAATCGGCGGGCAAATAGTAGGGAGCCAAAATGGGGGGGTATCATCCCCGTGCCGAAATAGGGTAAATTGGGAATTTTTTGAAGTGGGGAATAGTAGGAGAGGCGTAGGGGGCGTCGGATTTTAAGACAGGCTATGGTTACGAAAATGGGACGTCAGACGGGTCTTTTTTTCATCTCGAAATCGATTTTAGGGGTTGATATAATACAGAAAAAGGGCCTTTTTGGGGGGGGGTCCCCCCCCCGGGGGGGGTCCGGAGGGTCTCATCTAGAGGGTCCAGTCTACAAGTAGTCTTATTCAGGAGTAGCTATGGGTAACCTTCCATTGCACTGGTGATCAAGTATGTAGAAATCGACTAGTAAATATAATTGATGAAATGTAGGTAATCGTAGGCTTGCCGTTTACACCTCAAAGACGGACT
>JAUSLF010000065.1 GCA_030646695.1 Nitrosomonadaceae bacterium | reverse complement strand
CGATGAAGGAAAGAAGTGGCACGATACGGACAAACATTCAAGGACCGGGCGGTTGCTCGGTTGTTGCCGCCTGAAAGCGCGGCAGTGGAGTTGGTAGCCAGGGAGGTTGGCGTCGGCACCGGTACGCTACAGCGCTGGCGTGAAGATGTTCAGTCCATGCCCGCCCTCGGGCGGGCATGGACTGCGGCGGCGCGGCTGCAGGCCGTGATCACCACGGCGGCGATGCCTGAGGCTGGCAAAAGCGCCTGGTGCCGCGAGCAAGGCATCTACCCCGCTGAGTTGGAGAAATGGTGCACAAGCGCCGCAGCCGCGCTTTGCGACCCGCAGGATGCCCGAGCCAGCCCACAGGCCACCCGCAAAGACAGAACGCGCATCAAGGAACTTGAGCGTGAGCTGCTGCGTAAAGATCGTGCCCTGGCCGAAACTGCAGCTTTGCTGGTTCTGTCAAAAAAAGTAACGGCGATCTTCAGCAGGGGCGAGGACGCATGATCCTCATCGAAGATCGCCGTAGCCTGGCACATGACATCGACACTGCTCACAACGCTGGCGCCCGGCTGCGTCTGGCCTGTGGCATCGCCGGTATTGATGAACGCACGCTGCAGCGCTGGAAAGCCCACAAGGGTCTTGATCAGGGCGATGGCAGGCCGCAGGCGGTGCGTCCAACACCCAGCCATGCCTTGAGCCAGACTGAGCGAGAAAAGTTGCTGAGCGTGGCCAACGAACCGCGCTTCTGTGCCGTGCCGCCGGCGCGCATCGTGCCCATGCTGGCTGACGAAGGCGTGTACCTGGCTAGCGAGTCCAGTTTCACCCGTGTATTACGGGCACAAGGACAAACGGCTCATCGAGGTCGTGCGAGAGCGCCCAAAGCAGTACGTCCTCCCACGACCCACATTGCCAGTGCAGCGCGCCAGGTCTGGTGTTGGGACATGACCTACCTGCCAGCCACCGTGATGGGGCGCTGGTTTCACCTGTACCTGATCCTGGATCTGTACAGCCGCAAGATCGTGGGCTGGGAGGTGCACGACAGCGACCATTCTGACCATGCGGTTCATTTGGTACGACGCACGGCGCTGGCCGAAGGCATTGCTGCACTCACTGCCAAGCCAGTATTGCATGGTGACAATGGCTCCACGCTCAAGGCGACAACGGTGTTGGCCATGCTGAACTGGCTGGGCGTAAAGCCCTCGTACTCGCGACCCCGCGTAAGTGACGACAACGCCTACGCGGAATCCTTGTTTCGCACGGCCAAGTACCGACCCGAGTTCCCCGCCAAGGGCTTCGCCGATTTGGAGATAGCACGCGCCTGGGCCGCTGGCTTCGTCCATTGGTACAACGTCGAGCATCGGCACAGCGGCATCCGGTATGTGAGTCCGGCGCAGCGCCATACGGGGCAAGATCACGCCATCCTGGCTGCCCGCCATGCGCTGTACACAAAGTCGCGTGAGCTCAATCCGTCCAGGTGGTCAGGAAAAACACGTGACTGGTCGCCCATCGGCGCCGTCACTCTCAACCCCGAGCGCGACTCCATCATCCGGGCGCATTCGGACGACAACCATATTCAGCAGTTGGCTGCATGAATGAAGCGACAAGTACCTTGACGCGCGCCGGAAGCGGTCATTGATTTTGCCGGTCTGAGTTGATGTTGGTGGGCAACAGGTCGTTAACCTTCGTTGCCGATAATATCCATCACCGAACGTGAAAATCAGTC
>JAUSLF010000062.1 GCA_030646695.1 Nitrosomonadaceae bacterium | reverse complement strand
TTTCGTATGATAAAGACTCTGGTACTCTTTCATTTGATTCTCCTAACTTTTGATCAAGTCAGAAGAATCAGGCTGACCGTAGCGCTCGGTCAAACCTAGTGAGTCCCCCGGCATAGCCGGGGGATTACCTTATTTATTTATCCTGCAATTACCCCCCCTCCCAGACATACCTTGCTCTCGTAAACCACCACTGATTGCCCAGGCGTCACCGCCCATTGGGGCTGGGCAAATTCGATGTCACATCTGTTACCGCCAAGATGCGTGATGAAGCAGGGAGCATCCGGCTGGCGATAACGGATCTTGGCAGCATAGACCCAGTTGCAATGGGGCGGCTGGCCGCTGATCCATGTCAGGTCGGCAGCGCTGAGCGTGGGACGGAATAGTGCAGGATGATCGTGACCCTGCACCACGATCAAAGTATTTTTCGCCATATTCTTATCGACCACGAACCACGGCTCGCCATCCCCGTCCCTGGTTCCGCCAATACCCAGTCCTTGCCGCTGGCCGATGGTGTAATACATCAGACCGATATGCTTCCCCACCACCGTGCCTTCCGGAGTTTGTATTTTTCCCGGCTCATGCGGCAGATAGCGATTGAGAAATTCCCGGAACGGACGCTCACCGATAAAACAGATTCCGGTACTGTCTTTCTTGGCAGAATTCGGCAAGCCGTGATCCCGGGCAATTTTGCGCACGTCACGCTTGTAAAGATGGCCGATAGGAAACAGTGTGCCGGCTAACTGCGCCTGGTTCAGACGATAGAGAAAATAACTCTGATCCTTGGTTCCGTCCTCGCCTTTCAGCAACTGGAATACACCGTTTATTTCGCGCACCTGCGCGTAATGGCCGGTGGCAATATGCTCGGCGCCAAGACTGAGCGCGTAATCAAGAAATGCTTTGAACTTGATTTCCGCGTTGCATAACACGTCCGGGTTGGGTGTCCGTCCCGCCTTGTATTCGGCGAGGAACTGACTGAACACCCGTTCCCTGTATTCGGTGGAAAAATTCACCGCCTCCAGCGGAATGCCGATAATGTCCGCCACTGACGCGGCATCGATCAGATCCTGACGGGAGGAACAGTATTCATCGGTGTCATCGTCCTCCCAATTTTTCATGAACAGGCCGACCACGTCGTAGCCTTGCTGTTTCAGCAGCAATGCCGCAACGGAGGAATCGACTCCGCCCGACATCCCGACTACCACGCGCTGTTTGCTCATCATCGTTTCAATCGCAATGGGTAAGAATATCCAGAGGATAGTGTTTGCCCGCCAAATGATCCTCGATGCACTGCATCACCAGCGGGCTGCGGTGGCGCGGGATCAGTCCACGGATTTCATCCACACTGAACCATGCCGCGCGCAGTATGCCAGCATCCAGCGTACGCTCAGGGTCGTGGCCGGCGACCGAACCGGCAAAGGCAAAGCGCAGATAGATGACATCGTTGGCGCGGGAGTGCCAGCGATAAATACCCAACAGCCATTGTGGAACAAAGGTGTAACCGGTTTCTTCCAGAGTTTCCCGGATTGCGCCCTGGATAATCGATTCATCTGGCTCCCAGTGCCCTGCCGGCTGATTGAACAACTCGCCGCTATTGGTTTGCTCTTCCACCAGCAGGTATTTCCCGTCCTGCTCGATAACTGCCGCAACCGTGACATTAGGTTTCCAGATCATGCTGCCATTCCGTGAACGCGCGCCCAACTAGCGCAAGCCCGCATTCTAGCGCCTTGGTCAGGAGAAAGGAACAAACAGACAGACGGGCAATTACATCGATGGCGTGGCGCAGCAGTCAAAGCACGTTGGCGTTTATCGTCGAAACACGGGTAAAATGCAGCAGCTTTTCTTGCATTGAGATAAAGACAAACTCCACGCATTGCCGACTTGCTAACCACTAGGGAGATACCATGTACCAGCACATCACGCCACCGGCCGAGGGTGAAAAAATCCGTGTCAACGCGGACTTTTCCCTGGATGTACCCGACCATCCGGTCATTCCATACATCGAAGGCGACGGCATCGGTGTAGACATTACTCCGGTGATGCAGAAAGTGGTCAATGCGGCAGTGGCTAAAGCCTACGCCGGCAAGCGCAAAATTTCCTGGATGGAAATCTATGCCGGGGAGAAATCCACCCGCGTCTACGGCGAGAATATATGGCTACCGGAGGAAACGCTGCAGGCCGCAAAAGAGTATGTGGTTTCGATCAAGGGACCATTGACTACGCCGGTAGGTGGCGGCATCCGCTCGATCAATGTGGCGTTGCGCCAGGAACTGGACTTGTACGTGTGTTTGCGGCCAGTGCGTTATTTCCAGGGTGTGCCAAGTCCGGTAAAACAACCGGAGAAAACCGATATGGTGATTTTTCGCGAGAATACGGAGGATATTTACGCTGGTATCGAATGGGAGGCCGGCTCGGATAAAGCGAAAAAGCTTATCGACTTTTTAATGAAAGACATGGGGGTCACCAAAATACGCTTTCCGCAAACATCCGGCATCGGCATCAAGCCGGTATCCAGTGAGGGTACCGAGCGTCTGGTGCGCAAGGCGATCCAGTATGCGATCGACAACCAGCGCAAATCGGTTACGCTGGTGCACAAGGGCAACATCATGAAATTTACCGAAGGGGCATTCAAGAACTGGGGCTACGCCCTGGCGGCAAGAGAATTTGGTGCCGAATTGCTCGACGGCGGGCCATGGATGAAGCTGCCGGCGGACAAAGGCGGGATTGTCATCAAGGACGTGATCGCCGATGCATTCCTGCAGCAGATTCTGCTGCGGCCGGAAGAATACGATGTGATCGCCACGCTGAATCTGAACGGTGACTACATCTCCGATGCCCTGGCGGCGCAGGTAGGCGGTATCGGTATCGCGCCGGGCGCGAACCTCAGCGATTCGATTGCGATATTCGAGGCGACCCATGGCACCGCACCCAAATACGCCGGCAAGGACCAGGTCAATCCCGGGTCTATTATTCTGTCGGCGGAAATGATGCTGCGGCACTTGGGCTGGATTGAGGCTGCCGACCTGATAATCCGGGCGGTGGAAAAAACCATCCAGGATAGAATCGTGACCTATGATCTCGCGCGGCAGATGACCGGCGCACAGAAAGTATCATGCTCGGCATTCGGTCAGGCGCTGGTCGAACGCATGGAATAAAAAAGCCCTTGCCGGTTTCCCGGCAAGGGCTTGTCGCATCCAATGATTACATACTGATTGCAGCTCTGAGCTGCGTCAGCAGAGAATCGTTAGGCAGCTTGAATGTTTGATGCTTGTTTGCCTTTCGGACCCTGAGTGACTTCAAAGCTCACTTTCTGGCCTTCCTTGAGGGTTTTGAATCCAGACATGTTGATTGCGGAAAAGTGCGCAAACAAATCTTCGCTACCATCGTCGGGAGTGATAAAACCAAAACCCTTGGAATCGTTAAACCATTTCACTGTACCTGTTGCCATTTTTACTTCCTATATATAAAAAAACCGGGCCGGAAACCCGAATACTGTTTGAGTTTCAAGACCGCAAACGGCTATAACCGGTACTGCAGAACACTTGAAGCCAAACGCCAAGGTTGGTTTTACGCAAATCCGGCGCCCAAGTCAAGAGGTCATATCGCATTTTGTAAAAATGCAACAGAATAATTTTCTCAAGTTACTTGAAAATTCCGCCGTAATCGTCAAATATGCAAAAGAATGAGTATTTTATTCCGATTGATGAACAAATGAAGCAGGTGACCATGGCAACAAGAAATCATGGAGATGCCGTACTGGAGGCAGAAAAGAGTAAACTCAAGCCTCCGCCAATGTTCAAAGTGATTTTGCTGAATGATGATTTCACACCAATGGAGTTCGTGATCGCGGTGTTACAGACTTTTTTTTCCATGAATCGAGAACAGGCAACGCAAATAATGCTCAAAGTCCATAAAGAGGGTATGGGAGTGTGTGGCATCTATCCCAATGATGTCGCCGCCGCCAAGGTGGAGCAGGTGGTCGCGTTTGCCAGACAACATCAGCATCCGCTACAGTGCGTAATGGAGAAAACCTGAGATGATTGCGCAAGAACTGGAAGTAAGTTTACACATGGCATTCGCCGAGTCGCGGCAGAAACGCCACGAATTCATTACGGTCGAGCATCTGTTGCTGGCAATGCTCGATAACCCCACTGCGGCCGATGTGCTGCGCGCCTGTTCGGTCGATATAGATGACCTGCGCAAACTGCTGACGGAACACGTCAACGAAAACACACCCACTGTGTCTGGTAGCGGCGAAGTGGATACTCAGCCAACGCTCGGTTTTCAGCGGGTGATCCAGCGCGCCATCCTGCATGTCCAATCCTCCGGCAAGAAAGAAGTCACCGGCGCCAACGTTCTGGTGGCGATATTCGGCGAGAAAGATTCGCATGCAGTTTATTTTCTGCATCAGAAAGGCGTGACCCGACTGGATATAGTCAATTACATTTCCCATGGCATCAGCAAAGTACCTCAGGGCGGTAGCGCCAAGACCGAAAGCGACAGCGATAGCGAACAGGAGACGGGCACAAGCGGCGCATTGGAAAGCTACACCATGAATCTCAATAGCCAGGCGCTGGCAGGCAAAATCGACCCGCTGATCGGGCGCGAGAAGGAACTGGAGCGGGTGATCCAGACATTGTGCCGCCGGCGCAAGAACAATCCGCTGCTGGTGGGCGAAGCGGGAGTCGGCAAAACCGCCATCGCCGAGGGGCTGGCGCGGCGTATCGTTGAAAACGAAGTGCCGGAAATTCTGGCGCACCATCAAGTTTATGCATTGGACATGGGGGCGCTGCTGGCCGGCACCAAATACCGCGGCGATTTCGAACAGCGACTGAAAGCAGTGCTGAAGCAATTGCTCGACAATCCCAACGCCATCCTGTTCATCGACGAAATCCATACGCTGATCGGTGCAGGTGCAGCTTCCGGCGGTACGCTGGATGCCTCCAACCTGCTCAAGCCGATACTTAACACCGGTCAACTGAAATGCATCGGCGCCACGACTTATAGCGAATATCGCGGAATTTTCGAGAAGGATCACGCGCTGTCGCGGCGTTTCCAGAAAATCGATGTGCCCGAGCCCAGCGTGGAAGAAACCATTGCCATCCTGCGCGGGCTGAAATCCCGTTACGAAACGTATCACGGCGTCAAATATACGGCCATTGCACTCTCCACTGCGGCAGAGTTGTCAGCGCGTTTCATCAATGACCGTCACTTGCCGGACAAGGCGATAGACGTGATCGACGAAGCCGGCGCGGCCCAGCGCGTCCTGCCGAAATCAAAGCAGCGCAAGATTATCAGCAAACACGAAATCGAGGACATCATCGCCAAAATTGCGCGTATCCCGCCGCAAAGTGTCTCCAGTGATGACCGCAACACCCTGAAGACGCTCGAACGTGATTTGAAGGCCGTGGTCTTCGGTCAGGATCAGGCCATCCATGCGCTCACAGCGGCAATCAAAATGGCGCGCAGCGGACTGGGTAACCCGCAAAAACCGGTCGGCTCATTCCTCTTTTCCGGCCCCACCGGCGTCGGCAAAACCGAGGTGGCGCGACAGCTCGCTTATGCATTGGGCATCCAGCTGCACCGCTTCGACATGTCCGAATACATGGAACGGCATGCGGTGTCGCGTCTGATCGGCGCACCGCCCGGCTATGTCGGTTTTGACCAGGGCGGCCTGCTCACCGAAGCCATCACCAAACAGCCCTATGCGGTGCTGCTGCTGGACGAAATCGAAAAAGCCCACCCCGACATTTTCAGCATCCTGCTGCAAGTGATGGATCACGGCACCCTGACTGACAACAACGGCCGCAAGGCAGATTTCCGCAATGTGATCATCATCATGACCACCAATGCCGGCGCCGAATCGCTTACCAAAACTTCCATTGGCTTCACCAAGCCGGCGCAGGCGGGTGACGAAATGGCTGACATCAAGCGCCTATTCACGCCGGAATTCCGCAACCGGCTGGATGCGATTATTTCCTTCGCGGCACTGGATCGCGATGTGATTCTGCGCGTGGTGGACAAGTTCCTGATGCAACTGGAAGCGCAGTTGCACGAAAAGAAAGTCGAGGCCGTCTTTACCGATGCGCTCAAAGCGCATCTGGCGAAAAATGGTTTTGATCCTCTGATGGGTGCGCGCCCGATGGCACGGCTGATCCAGGACACCATCCGCAGCGCGCTGGCAGATGAATTGCTGTTCGGCCGCCTTGCCAGCGGTGGCCGGGTGACGGTGGATGTGGATGCCGTCGGCAAGGTGAAACTTGAGTTTGAAGAAGAAGCCACCGCAGTTTAGTAAACTCACTCTTCACAGCAGAAAACAAAAAAGGCGCGGATCACGCGCCTTTTTTGTTGCTAGCTCTGGTTATTTATTCTATTTACTCTTGGCTTCGTACTTGAAAGACAGGCTCACTCTGGCGCGATAACGTGTCACTTTGCCTTTCTCGATCACCATGTCGAGCTTCATGATTTCGGCGACCCTCAAATCCCGCAACGTTTTCGCGGCGGTTTTAACAGCATTCTTGGCCGCATCTTCCCAAGATACCTTGCTGGTTCCGACTATTTCCGTTATCCGATAAATGCTTTCTTCCGCCATGATTCTTCTCCTTGTTTTGGGTTGGTAACGCAACACCGGCGAACCGGCTTATTTACCTGCACCTGCCGGTTACAGTCTATGGCTAACCCCGACAAATTGCAATCAAGCACGGCAGCCGGTGAAACCGCTGACAGCATCGCGCAACTGCGTATTCTCGACCATCCGCACATCCCCTCGCAGCGAAACCAGACTCACGCGGAAATTCGCTGACCCTCTGACTATCGATCAAGCTCAATTGCCGCTATCGCTATGAAGCGTAGTGGAATAGCTGTCAGGCACAGCGCCTTGTCAACCATCCGCTTTCATCGCCTTATTGCCCGGATGGCCGCAGCTCGCTGCTCCAGCGCCTTTGCTTCCTCTTTCCTGTCAGTTTTTTTATAGAGCGCCGCTCTATTCTCAAGGCTCGTGGCCACATCGGGGTGATTTGGGCCGAGGGCCTTTTCCCAGATCGCCAGCGAGCGTTTGTATAGCGGCTCGGCCTGCTCGTGCTTGCCTTGGGAATCATACAGCAGCGCGAGGTTGTTCAGGCTCGTGGCCACTTCGGGATGATCCGGACCGAGGGCTCTCTCCCGGATCGTCAGCGAACGCTTGTAGAGCGGTTCGGCCAATTCATCCTTGCCTTCTGCGCGGTACAGTTCCGCCAGGTTGTTCAGGCTCGTGCCCACATCGGGATGATCCGGACCGAGGTCCTTTTCCCCAATCGCCAACGCGCGCTGGTAGAGCGGTTCGGCCTGCCTGTACTGGCCTTGGGAATAGTACAACGCCGCGAGGTTGTTGAGACTCTGGGCCATTTCGGGATGATCCGGGCCAAGGGCTTTCTCCCAGATCGCCAATGCACGCTTGTAGAGTGGTTCGGCCAGCACGTACCGGCCTTGGGAATAGTACAGCGTCGCCAGGTTGTTCAGACTCTTGGCTACATCGGGATGATCCGGGCCCAGAGTTTTCTCCCAGATCGCCAATGCGCGCTTAAAGAGCGGCTCAGCCTCCCGGTACTGGCCACGGGAATCGTACAGCAACGCAAGGTTGTTGAAGCTCGTGGCCACAAGGGGGTGATCCGGGCTGAGGGTTCTCTCTATGATCGCCAGCGCGCGCTTGAACAGCGACTCGGCCTGCTCGTCCTGGCCCTGGGCGCGGTACGACTCCGCGAGGTTGTTCAGGCTCGTGACCACCAGGGGATGATCCGGGCCGAGGGCCTTCTGCCTGATCGCCAGCGCGCGTTTGTGCAGCGGCTTGGCCAGTTCATACTGACCCTGGGCGCGATACAGCTCCGCAAGGTTGTTCAGGCTCATGGCCACATCGGGATGATCCGGGCCGGCCGCTTTCTCGGCAACCTGCAACGCCTTTTTTGCGACCATTACTGCACGATCATATTGACCTTGCCGGTACAGCGACATGACCTCGCTGTTAAGCTTTTTCCACTCTTTTCCCTGTGCATGAGCATATCCGCCCATGCAGAGCGTGAGCAGAAGCGCCACTAATCCCGACACTATCCTTCTCATACCACCCTCTCACTAATTCTTGCACTATTGCGCAATATCAATGGGTTGCCTAGCATCATTAAGCGATAAGATAATTATCGTTATCTTGTTAATGGTATTTCTAGATATTCCCTATTTACTTGGATAGGCGTGTTGCCAGGAAAAGAAGCAAAAGAAACCTCGGCAGATTGATGGGAGCACCAGCTCTTTTCGAGAAAGCTACGCCGCCACCGCCCGCTGTCACCGCCTAAATCCGCGCCACCGCTTCCAGCATCGCCTGCGCCGGCCAGAGCGATTTCCCTCGGATTGTCGAAGGCTTGTGGCTGAGTTGACAGGATACCTCAACCGGGTCCAGGCTCATTACATTGGGCACACACATGGCCCACGCCTCCAGATCCTCCCGCGAAATACGCAGGGAACCCTGCACTGACCGGTCAATGGCAGTATCGAAACGAATCGGTCCGCCCGCCAATTCGACTTTCATGAGTTGCGCCGACGAACAGCCAAAAGCAGCGAGTGTGGCAAGATAGAGCGGCCGAAACCATTCGCCACCCAGATCCACGAAATGCTCCTTGCGCAATCCGGGAAGAAACAGCGTGAAGCGGGTCGCATCGTGGCAAAACATCACGCACTGCCGCCGGTCGACGGTAAACAAATGTGCATGCCAGCCGCCCAGCGGGCTGGTTTCCTCAAGCGGCACAGGCGAAACCTCGACGACAGCGGCCAGTTTGGCGGCAAGCTTCTTAGAACAATGAAGAATCATGCGGCTAATGTAAGGGTTTTGTGAGTGTGCGCGGCAGGGTTTCCCCGATTATGCCCCTGCCCAGCCATGATTTTGGCCCGATTTTCGACTGCAAGATAATAATGGTTATCCTATTTACCACTATACTAACCACTTACCATTTACTACTCACCACTTACCACTCACCACTTACTTCAACGCAGCTCATGCCAGATCGGGCTGCCGGCGAGGTACCGGTTCCAATTGCGGCTCACTGCCGCCGAGACGCGCCAACCGCCGGGCGCTCTCGCGTTCAATCAGTGCGCGCAGGCCCTCTCGCACCAGGCTGGCCTTCTCGGACATACCCGTAATGCGCTGGGCTTCATTCAGCAATTGGTTATCAATATTCAGGGTTGTGCGCATAGGAACACCTCATTCAGAAACTATTCTCATCAAAACATACATTATATGATGCCAATTGTGTGCCTATAGTTTGCTGTCGGTGGCACGCCCCTCCGCCCAATTGAAAATCTCTACCTGTCGTGACCCTGATGTGACATCCAGGCTCCAAAGAATCGTTCGCCAGCTACTGCTGACTTGGCGACTCCTAGTGCAATTTTTCTCTATTCATATATATCAATGATTTGTAAAACAACATAAATACATAAGATAAATATTATTTCTTTGATTAACTATAAACTGGATATTTACTATTGGCTTGACTTAACATATCAACAAGGGAACAGAGCAAGGTTAATCCGGACGGGCGGTTACCGGATGGGGCTTCCTGCACTAGCTCTTGAAAACGATCAGACCCATTCCCGCCTATAGATCAAACGCAGCACCGTTAGTACGTAGCCATGTCTTCCGTTCATAGTAGTCAGGCATCACCTTGTCCACCTCATTCCAGAACGCATCTGTGTGGTCACGATGATGCAGATGGCAAAGCTCGTGCACCACAATGTAATCAATAACCTTAGGTGCCGCCATCATGCACTTCCAATGGAAACTTAGACGACCATCCGATGCGCAGGAGCCCCAGCGGTAGCCAATTTCTTTTACCTCAATGGTCGACGGTGATACGCCCACCTTAGGTGAAAAATAGGTCACACGCTTCTTGATTCTCTCAATCCCTTTCTCTGTGTAAAACTTCTCGAAGACCCGCTTGGCCGCCTCTTCGCCACCGGCTTCGACAATTTTACGCTGCAGGCAGAAGCGGCCATCCTTTAGCTTCAACGGTTCGGCTTGCTCTTGCACGAGAAGCAGGCGGTACGATGAACCCAGATAGAGAAACCCCTCGCCATTGACCCATTCTCGTATCACTCGCGTCGCGTTCAGGTCGCGCCACTCAGCCAGATTGCGGTAAATCCACAGCCGTTTGTTTTCAACGACCGCATCGGCCTGTTCCTCGGAGAGATGTACCGGAGCTCGAACGGAGATCAGGCCATTGCGTTCAATGACAATATCGGTAGTCTTGCGCTCGCCGCTGCGCAGCAGTTGGTATTCGATGTCTCTTACACGTCTCGCGGACATGGCATCAGCCCTTTAATAGCTCGTCATGCCGATTCTTTGCCAGCTTCATGATTTCTATCGCCAGCCGCTCAAAACTGGCGGTGACCTCGGGAATATCCGCCATCAACAGCGCTTTGTTCAACTCACCGCGCAGCCGCTTCTGCTCCGCCGGGTTGCTCCAGAAATCGATAATACCGATGGTCTCCTGCAGCAATTCCACTATGTTCTTCATCAAGGCCTGCATCTTGTCGGCTCGGCCAGCCGGCACCCCATCCTTGCCGAAGGCGAGATCGACCACATGAGCATAAAAAGTAGTCGCTTCTTTATCGAGCCCCTCAATGTTCTCAATACGCCCGGAGGCGGCCTCTGTCCTCAGTTTTTCCAGCCCCTCGGCCAGCAAATCCCATTGCCCCTGATACTGGTCGATCAAGTGTTCCAGCTTTTCTGACAGTGTCTTATAGAACGCCGGGTCCTCATCGAATTTCACCGTGCAGTGTTTGCGAATGGCATGTTCCATCTCGCTGGCCTTGGCTTCGTCATTCCCGCTCGCGTGGCGACTGAGCTGGTCGAGAAAATCCTCCGCCAGCAGTTCAACTGGCGGTACTTTGGGATTGATACCCAGGCTGATCAGATGCTCGTTTATCAGCCGCTTCACCTTATCGCCAGCGTCACCTAAATCCAGACTTTCATCCTTGTAACGTTCCTTGGTCACACTCAGAATGTAGCCAAAGCGCCTGGCTGGAACACGGTAAGGTTGCGCGGCTTCATGCGGCAGGATGATGTCCATGCTCATGAGGAATTTCTTCAGATAAACCTCGAAGTCCGCCCGCAGCTTTTCGTCTTTTAATGCAGTCACCGCAGCATGCACCACGGCGGCATCTGCCTCAATACCCGCCAACCGCCCCAGCACAAAGTCCTCCACGCCTTTGACTCCCGCCGCCTTGAAGAACTGCACCAGCCGCTGGTAACGCTCCTCCAGCACCGGCAGTTCCGAAGTAATGCTCTTCAAGCCGTCTCGCAACTCTTCCTGCTCATCGGTCGCGGCATAAAGGGTCAGTGCTTCGGTGAGGTGATTGGCCAGGCCGATATAGTCCACCACATACCCGCGCTTCTTGCCCTTGACCACCCGGTTCACGCGTGCGATGGCCTGCAGCAAAGTGTGCTCGCGGATTTTCTTGTCGATGTACATCACCTGTTCAATGGGCGCATCGAAGCCGGTGATTAGCATGTCGCAGACGATCAGAAACGCGATGCCAGTCAGCTCCTTGTCCGGATCTGAGCGGTTGAATGGCTTGCAGAAATTCTCCACTGCGTTCCAGGCCTTGGCCTGCTTGCGCGCCTGGGTGACGTAGGCCGCTTCATTGGTGCCATCAGAAGAGATCACTACCACCGCCTTGAGAAAGGCGATTTGATCAATCAATTCCTGGTCTGGCCTGGCCTTGAGCCGCTCCCGCTCCAGGCGCTCTGCCAATGCGGCCTCGATGGCTTGCCGATAACGCACTGCGGCGAGCTTGGAATGGCATACCACCTGTGCCTTGAAACCATTGGGCAGGATGTTGTCGATATAGTGGCTGACCAAGTCGCGCGCAATGGCGGCAATGCGCTGTTCCGCCTCCAGAATGTCACCGGTGGCGCCATATTTCTTCTTGATTGCCAGCAGTTCCGCCTCGCTGCGGTCGCGAAACAGGTCTTCGAACTTGGTATCGAATTGATTCTTTTCATTCAGTGCGGTGTCAGCGGTCTTGCCTTCGTACAGGATTTGCAGCGTTGCGCCGTCGTGCACGGCATCCATCAGCCGATAGGTGTCGATGTATTCGCCGAAACGCTTCACCGTCTTCTTGCCGCCGTGACGCTCGGTGATAAGAGGCGTGCCGGTGAAAGCGATGCGGGTGGCGTTGGGAAAAGCCTCGAACAGATTATCGCCAAGGTCGGAACCCTGAGTGCGGTGCGCTTCATCGATCATCAGAATGATGCGTTCGGACGTATTCACCACGCCGAAGGTATTGGCTGTCGGCATTGCCCGGTAGGTGCCAAGCGCCTCGGCCAGATGGGGCGTTAGCGTTTCCTGGCGCTCCTGGAATTTGTGCACCATCACCATGTTGATGTCGGAGCTGTCCGTCGCCAAATGATTGCGTAGCACCTGGGTATTTTCGATCACATTCACCTTGCCGCCAATCAGCGCAGCGGTCTGGCCGAGTTGTTCTTCCAGATCGACGCGATCGTTCACCAGCAATATCTTGAAGTCATTGAGATCTCGGGAGGTCCGCAGCATGCGCACCACGAATACCATGGTGAGCGATTTGCCCGAACCCTGGGTGTGCCACACCACGCCGCTGCGCTGCATCGGCGTTTCGCCCCGGCGCAAGCGCTCGATGATCTTGCCTGCCGCGCGGAACTGTTGATAGCGCGCCACCACCTTGATGCGTTTGCCGGAATCGGTATCCATGAACACCGAGCAGGTACGCAGAATGCGCAGCAAGTTATCCTTACTCAGCATGCCGTGGATCAACCGCTGCTGCGGGTTCTTCTTATCTAACTTCTCATCGCTCTCCGGCCACAGGGTTTTCCAGGCGTAAAAATGTTCCTCACCCGATGTCAGGGTGCCGTAGTCCGCCTCTGCGCCGCTACTGCGGATCAGCAACAGATTGCTGTGAAACAAGCGCGGCTCGCCTTCTCTCAGTCCGGCTTCCTGCGTCGCCTTACGCGCATTGCGATAACGTTGCAACTGTATGAAAGCCTCATGCATCGGGTTCGCGCAGGTGGGGCTGCCCAGCTTGCACTCCACCACTGCCAGCGGAATGCCGTTTACGAACAGCACGATGTCGGGAATGATGAACTGCTTCACGCAGCCCGGCGTATCGACACGGAACTGGTTGATGGCGTGGAACTGGTTATTGGCCGGATTGGCGAAATCGATCAGCTTCACCACCGGGTCCTGCTCGCCGGTGACTTCATTGGTATCAACTTGCGTTTTAAATACCAGAGCCTGGATCGCCTCGTTAGCCTCCAGCAGCGTGCGGTTCGGCTGGCGCAGAATCTGGTCGCGCAGCTCGTCCAACTGCCAATCAGTGAGCCACGTCTTACCTTCATCGGTGACATTGATGGCGCGCACCGCGCTGCGGAATACCTCGGGCAACAACCATTCGCGGAATGAAGTGCGCAGACTCAGCGCAGGGTCGGAGGGAATGACGCCGACGCCCTGATCGACCACCTGCCAACCCAATGTGGCAAGTTGTTCCAGAAAAGGCTTTTCGACGTGATGATATTCAGACATGGGCGTTCAATATTCCGTCTTTACGAACGTACCAAAGCTACCATAGCAAGGATGCCCCTGCTTGTTCTTATGCGGGTTCAGGGCGGCGGCGTAGGATTTCCGCTTGAACAATTTCCCGCAAGCACTGCATCTGAAAACGTGAGTTGGCCCACTACTGGTGGAAAAGACAGCCCTGCTTCTTGCCTTGGGTTGCGTGGCGAAGGAACGTGTGGTCGATACTGATCGCCTCTGAATTTCCGCTGCATACAGCGAACCTGCGGGCGTCAGCTCCACCGGATATTTCGGAATGAAGGAAATCTTGCTCACCTCGACGCCCTGAATCTTGTCGACCCGGTAGGCGCGAACTTCGCCGTCTTCGTGCCTGACCGCGTAGAGAAGCAGATTGCCGTCACTGCTGCGGCGCAATGAGTACGGCTCGATGAGCCGCCATGTGTTCTGATACTGGAGATTGACGCATAACCGATTGGCCGCTGCAAACCGTACCGATTCCAATGGAACGGCAACATGCCAAGCCTGTACCATGGCAGGCGGTTGCCAGGAGTCGTCAATTGCTTCTCGCGTTTGCATCGCCGCATAAGTTGGCTTTTCTGCGACTTCATTCAGCCAGTCGAACACCTGCGGCAACTCATCCCAGAACTGCTCAAAAGGTGGCAACACCGGTAATTGATGCGCGAGCATGTCTTCCCATTCGGCGAGCAGCTTTTCCCGTGCGTCGGGTCTCATCAATGAGTCCCTGTTCGGCACAGGAATATTCTTGAAGGCGCATTTTTCGCGCAAGGTGCTCATCACTACCGACCGATCAGGGCGGATTTCGTCATGCCGGTAGAGGTGCACCACATCATACAAATCTCGCGGGCGCTCGCGTTCCGCCAACGCCCTGACTTTTTCCGCAAAAACCTCTTCAAAGCAGTAGCTCAAAATATGAATCCCGGTTTCCGGTCGATCCGAATAAGGGTGGTGAACTTCCCGCTCTTCCGGCGCCAGCACCAGTTTTTCTTTGCTCGTCAGATCGAACTTGATGCGCGCAAGATTACGCCGCTGCTGCAGAGGGCCGACATAGTACACGCGCCCTTCTGCATATTTCCCGCCGGGAATGTCGGCAATCTTGAAGCGGACTTGATCAGCCGGAATCTCGATACCGCTCTCTTCATAAATCCACGCTGAAATATCGCGAAAGGCGGCAAGAAGAAAACCTTCATCAAGCTGGGCTTCTTCGGTAATGGTGAAGTCGAGGTCTTCTGAGAATCGGTAGGTCTCGAAATAGCACTTCTTGAGGCAGGTGCCACCCTTGAATATCCAGTGCTTCGCGAGCGTTTCATTGGCGGAAATACCTGCCAGCAGCCAGCCCAGCACATAGTCCTTCTCCACCACAGTCAACGAGAGCGACAGCTCCCGCGCCAACTCGGCAAGTTCCTGGCGGTCTATCATGCCGCGCCCTTCAGCCAGCTTTCCGGCATCCAAAGCCGCCAGCGCGAAACCAGCCGTTCTGCGGGCTGCTTCGGATCAATGCGGGCATTGCCTTTGGTCAAGCGTTGAGCGCATTGTTCGATGGTGACCCGCTCATCCGGCGCATGCCGCTCCAGCAAAAACCCTAAGCGCTTGAACACCGCGCCATTCCCCAACTGGTTGGCATAGCCAATCAATAGTTCGAGATTCTTTGCTTCGGAATGCAGATAGTTCGTTAGCATGTCACCCACCGAACGGATACCTCCACCCAAGCGTGGTTCAGCCAGCATGTCGAGTATCGTCCGCGTCGGATCAGAAACCGCAACCTTTACTTGGCCGCGCCAGATCGTCTTCAGGCCGAACATCTTCTTTTCACTGATGGAACAGAGCAGAAACGTCGTTCCCTTGATGACTGGATTGCGGTCGCGCGGGGCGAGCTGCGTCATCACTATGGTGGTGCGGAATAGCTGCTCGGTCAGATCCCAGTACTCGGCGGCGCTCCAACCGCCGATGTAACAAGGTGCGTACAGGCTGGCGGCGATTTGCCACGGGTCTTCTAAAGAAACATTGGCACTGCTTGCCTCCAGAGGCACCGGCACATAGATGCCGCGCTTAACCCGCGACAGCCAACCCTTCTTGTGCCAACGGGAAAGCATCTTGGCGGCATCGGTAGTGCTGACACCCAGAATGCCCGCTGCCTGCGCAACCAACACCGTCCCCTTCGTCCCGCGCAAAATAGCCGCCAGCCGCTCGCGATCCAGTTTGCCTATGCCCGTTAACATTGCCATGTTTATATATCTTCCACGCGCGAATTCATCATTAAAGTGAACTATAGCGCTTTAAGTATATTTTTACCATAGTCAATAGCGCGTCGAATTCACCTAATGAATGAACTGCTACGCATTTGATATACATAGACCTAATCATCCCCAGTTACATCGCCAGTCCCCTCTGGGAATAGATTAGGATCAGGAGCGGCGGCTGGATCAGGTTGCAATATCCAAGCAGTTCGCGCTGAATCTTATCCGACTGATTAGCGGATACACCGACTGGCGGAAAAACCGGCTGGCCATTGGCATCCGGGTTTCAGCCCGCCTTGTATTCGATGCGGTCGCCTTCGACTGTGCGCTGGCGCAATAGATCGACAAGGTTGATGGAAAGCTTGGAAGTCATGGAGCGGCTCCGGCATTTATTTCTCTTAGCCACTGAGACGGCCGCTCGTTACCGCCTCTAATGTATTTACTCACAATATCTTTTGCCATGCGCACTCCTTCCGGCCCCACTCTCACCAAATTGGCTAGCCCGGCTCGAACTGCTTCCTCGGGGAAATCCCTGCTAGTGCCTTTGAGAAGTTCAAGCCATATCTCATAGGCTTCGTTTGGCTGATTTACACTAATTTTGGCGATGCTCTCAAGCAGGTCATGCGAGTTATACTCTTCCTCTGCAAACGGAGCTATGGTGAGTAGTAGTTGTTTATTTCCTTCGTTAACCACATCCACAAAAACTGACCAATCACATAACTTCGATGCCAGCTTCTTGCCTTCCCGGCTGCTTGTGTCAATGACTTCCAGAAGACGCGGCCATAATTCAAAAATCTTGGCACGAATATTCTCATCTCCATCCTTCCGCTGTGACCAGAAGAACCAGATTAGCTGACTAAGCTCTTGGTATTTCCTGCGGACTAGTAATTGATGGACCAAGCTTGACTCATTCTCCAACTTCTCGAAGCCGTTGATGTACGCGACTGCAATATTTTGAATGATTTTCTCATATACCTTTTCTTTGATGTTCTCATCATCCAAGGCTCGAATAAGATGGCCATTATCCTTCAGATGCCTGTAGATTCCTTCATACACCGTACTGACATAAGCATAGCCATTCATGGCGCATAGCCATTTCTGATAGTTTCCTTTGTCAAAAATGTTGTCGAGATTCGCCACCACCCATTCCTTCGACATATAAAAAAAATTAGGTAGGTAGTTGACCACGAGGGTGACAAACTCATACTCACCAATTTCTGCTCGTGCTAACTCCGCGTCATAGATCGGTTGAAAGTGAGTCCATATCGCTGCATGGTTCCCGCACTGCTTATTTGCCAAACGACAGGAACGGAGAGTTAGATTTATCAGTGCTTCAATGCAGTGCCCGCGTGGGCTATTAATTGCCACCATCACGGCATCGTTATCGTTCTTGAACTCTTCGCCCTTTCCCTTTTTGAGGAGTATCAAAATTACTTCTTCTGCCTGATTTAGCAACTTCTCACTGAATGCATGTTCATCTGACTTAGTGCCCGCCTCTATCAACCTTCCGATTCCACCTACGATCCAACTCCTGCTCGCAACGAACGATCTTCCTTCCTTCGCATTTTCCGGAGACCAAAATCGGTCTTGATTCGCAAGGTCTAGACAAAATCCCAGCAAAGATCCCCATATTTCGTCCCAAGGCAGCTGCGCATTTTCTGACCACAGCTCGCGATACGCCTCGATTAGCTCATAAACAAAAGACAGATCGCTCTCTGAAAACTTGTACAACTGGCTGTAAAAACAGAGCGGTTCCGCTTTCACCACCTGACGCAACATCTTTACAAGGCCTTCCAGGTCGGGCTCATCAAATCCTTGGGGTGGCTTATAAGTCTCCCGATACGCATTGAGCTTTTTAACCAGATCAGCAACATCCAAAGAAAGCAGCTCTTCCTTTGGAAAAGGCGATTTGTGATCCACCCACCCGCTAGACATGTAACTCGAGAAGTCTGGGTGTTCTGGCTCGCCACCAATTATCTTGATGCACTCCCGGTAAAGTTGACCCTCATCATCACCGTAGTCCTTAATTGCCGATAGCCAAATGGCACGCTGGTACGCGGTCGCCCCCTCTCTTTGCTGAGCGTTATCATCCTGTACCACTAAGCCGGCGATCGCCCCTTGTACCAGCACCTTCTCCTGTATAGAAAACTCCGGATAGTGGTTGTGTAACAAATGCCACATCTCGTGGCGGAAATTGCTGGTGAAATGTTGTTTTATAATCACTCGCCCAATCAATTCATTTAACTGTTGATAACGTTGATCGACGGTATAGATCGCAATTCGTCTGGTTGTTTCAAATGGGCTCTCTAGGAGTTCGCCGACAAAAGCCTTGGCAGCGGCTGGATCTTCTCCAACATAGGCCAATAGCGCATCTCGCAAACTCTCAACAAGGATGTCTTCCGCGTCATCGGCTGCGTGATTTTGCTCGTGGTCCTCTACAGCTGACCTCCACAGTGACGACCATTTATCATTGCTGAGTGTTACGATGATATGCTCAAGTTGATTTCGAAATACCTCAACTGCAGACTGCCCAAGTACTTTACCGGCTCTACCGGCTACCTTCTTTGTCAGATTTCTTGCATGCCAACTATCGAAGTGTAGTCGCGCCTCTTTTCTATTCGATTCACCATAACGGCTGTCCAAAAACCGTACCCGGTACAAACTCTGCAATAATCCTATCGACAGCGATCTGCAATGCTCGTCATTTCGATCCAGCAGACTGATTAACCAATGTTCGCCGAGGCTTTCCGCAACCAAGCCGCGTTCATATTTGTCGTCTAACCAGTAGTCAATAAGTAATAGATCATTCGCACTTATGAGATGCGGAGGGATATGCCGTATGATCTTGGAAAACTGCCACCAAACGCGGTAGTTTCCAAAGCCGCGTTCTTTGGCATGCATAGTCGCCGACCGAATAAAATTCAGAAACTCGATCGCGTATAACTCATTATTCGGTTCAAGGAGTTGCTCACTGGCTGCGACAAGATAGTCAGTAATTGGCCATACCGGAATACTTACATACCCCTCTTCTTTAGCTGGAATTGGTTGGGGTATTTCAGTCGGGAGAAGAAATCCCGCCTCTTTGAAAGCATTGAACCATTGCACACCGGTAGCTTTGCGAAACAAGAAACCTTGTAGATCAGGGCTCCGTTTAGCGCGCTCAATTGCGCTTTTCTGTTTAGGTGTGAGCAATTCAGCCACGGATCTCATCCTCCAAGGCTGCTACTTCATCAACTAGCGCTACACTCCCAAACTTCAGCTTCTTCGACCACGAGGCAAGGATTTCTGTCTGATGGTCGTAATTCCTATAATCCTTTGGGAATCCAATTAATTCTGTTGCGAACGATTCTTGGTAATAATCACGAAGCAAATCGTAAAGGGCCTTTTCTGCATTAAAAAATCCCTGAAGGATGAACCGTCGTATCCGCTCTTCACCTGGTTTGGCGGCAGCCTCCCCATGTTTAAGGATATATTCCAAAACCTCTATCTCATCAAGGCCGTAGCCCAAAAATAGAACCGTCTTTCTCTCGAAGAGATACCTCAGAAATTCTTGTACCTCCTTACTAGAATAATGGTCGAGGTAGTCTTTAGTGGTAATCACCATATTGTCCGGGTCATCCAGACAACCATGTATGTGCACCACATTTCCATTTTTATCCAGATTGACCCTCAAAAGTTGCTCACGCTTGTAGAACCGCCATTCGTCCTCTGGGTCTGCTTTTCGGGAATCCGGGGACAGATACTTCTCATAGTTCGTAGTTACAAACGAAGAGTTAAACGAATTGAGATGACTGTATACATTGTCGATTGCCAGTGGCACCTGAAAAACCGATTCGTAATCAATTTTTATCTTCTTCTTCCGTGCCACAATCTTCGCGATAGAAAGCCTTTTTTTCGGGTCCGCGATTCCTTTGATCTGCGATAGTTCGTAGTAATCAATGCCCGCAGGTACGAGTTGCTCTAAGACCTTATCTGCAAACCCGTCCCATGAGGGGCATTTGATTAAGCGCGATATGCCCGCGCCCACAAAGACGACCAACTCTCCGGATTGAGCGGCATTTTCGATTTCTGCCGGCACCTCCGGCGATGGATCAAAGAAGGTAGCCGACATTCAGTTTCCTTTCACTCGGACTTTGCCGGTAAGGAGGTCAGACATTAGGCCAGCCCTGAGGTCTTTTAATTTTTCTAGCGCCTTGCAATCTTCATCGATTTTCTTATCGAGCAACTTCAACTTATCCGCTAGCCATATTTGTTCTTTATGCTCCGGCACTGGCAACAAAAACTCTCTTACCACCTTTACATTAAGGTTCGGAACACCGCCTCCCTGATATACATCAATCGATGCCCTGTTTTTTACTTGATAACTGTTCAGTAGGTATTTGTAAAAATAATTATCATAATTTTTTTTCATTCGAATAAGTGTCAAGCTGACATACACACTGAACTCCCATTCAAATTCTACAACCGCAGCTTCCCCATAGCCTGCGCCAACGCGCGAATATAAGATGTCGCCCTTCTTTGGCTTTGAGTATTTTGTTAGCTGCTTGTGCAGCATCATGGGAATGTAACTAAAGCGCCTCAGATTAACTTTACCTTCATTCACGTTTTGGGCAGAAAGGAAAGGAACTCCTATAGATGATTCAACATAATCTGGAGTCGCGGCAACCCCACACGTTAATATCTCAGTAATGTCCTTGAATTTTTCTATTTTCCACTCCTTCGGAATCCAGCCAAGCGGTGTCTCCTGATAAAGCTCCGGCGCTTGCTCGCGGGATGGGCGCAGTTTGCCGTCGGCGGTGATGCCACGGGTAAACAGGTCGTGCATCAGCCCCGCCTTGATCTGCTGGTATTTGGCGATGAGGGCTTCGGTTTTTTCGATGGCAACGTCAATACTGCTCAAAACAGCGACGATTTTTTGTTGCTGTTGTCGATCTTTCGGGTAACTGATGGACAGTTTTTTTACTGAGCCTGCATTCAGATTTGATTGTGTAGTTTGAGATGTGTACTTGTAGACCTGTGGTCGAATAAAAAGAAGTTGGTAGTAAAGAAATGACTGCTCAATTTTCGGCGACTCCTTGAGGGCGATGATTGCCTGATTCGTCGCACAAGGAATATGGTTGATGATTGGCTTTCCAACCGTGGCGTACATCGAATAGAGGATGTGTGGCTCTTTGATTAACCAAGCAGCGCTATTCAACAAGCCTTTTTCTGAAAGGCGTTTTTCAGTCTTGTTGAGAAATCTCGTGCTCTTTGTGATGTCCTCAATCGTGACAAAAGGAATCTCGCCACCGTAGTACTCATCAACAGTTACGGATGGTGTGCCTCCTGCCCGCTGATAGGCAGTTACCGCACCAACAGTTGAGTGAATCCACTCACTCATACCCCAACTCCACCAGAAACTCGCGTAGTTGCTCGCTGGCCGCATCCCGCTCCGCCTCGATCTCCTTGGCCGTCACCGCATACTTGTTCCACAGGTTTTCTATCGCGGCGACGCAAGCGCGCTGATCGGCGCGCAGGTAGGTGCGGTAGCTTTCCAGCAGCAACCTGCCCAGCCGTTCGACGATGACTTGCCGCGCTTCGTCGCGGCTGATCTTGGCGCGGGCGGCTTCCACCAGTTCATCCTGCTTTTTCTCGGTGCTGCGGATGGCGGCCTTGAGGGCTTTGGCTTCGTCTTCCAGCGCCTTGTGCGCGGTGAGGCTTTTTTCGATGGCTGCGGCTTCGTGCATATATGCCGTCCAGTCGCCCTTTTCGCCTTCCTTCTTGGAGAGTTTTGCGCTTGTGTTGAGTTCCTTGAGCTCGGCTTTCAGCGCTTTCACTTCGTCGCTTGGCAGTACGCCGGTTTCGTCGCTGTCTTCGAAATCTTCTTCGTCGGCAGCGGCGAACAGCGCTTGTAGCTCCGCCAGCCGTGCGCGGTTTTGTTCCTGTTCTGCCAACACTTGCGGGAACTGGCTTTGCAGGATTTCATCGTCGGGAATCAGCTCCGCCCCCCAGCCGCTGGCGGCGATGGATTTGAGATCGGCCTTGAGTTGGTTGACGTAATTGGCAAACGCGCCGCGCACCTGGTAGGGGCTGAGCAAATTCTGCTGCTTGAAAGTCTCGGCAATGCTGGTCAGCAGGATGCGGCGCAAGGCATACACATTGCCGGTATGCGCTTGCGGTTTTTTTATGTCTGCGGCGAGCGCTTCCACCAGCGGCAAATTCTTCTGCCACCACTGCTCAAGCTGCGTCATGAACGTGGCATGACATTTTATCAAGCCGGGGTGTTGTGCGACATGCGCGGCGATGGCGCGCTTGTCTTTGAGCGGTACAGCGAAATCCTGATAGACACCCTCTCCCCCAGCCCCTCCCCCGCCAGCGGGGGAAGGGAGCGGGCGCGAGGCAAAGCAGCTTTCTTTCAGCCCGGCATAGTTGTTCCAGTATCGGCTCAAGGATTCAATCTCCACGGTGGGGATACCGCCATGCAGATGAGCGCGCACGTCGTGCGGTTCGGGCGGCGGGGCGTTGTCCACATAGCGGCGGATGTTGCAGTTGTAATCCTCGGCAGCAATGTCTTCCCTGGATACGAGTTGCGCATAGGCGGGGATGTTCTTCCCTTGCCGATAGGCGTGGACGATCTTGTCGAGGTCTTCCGGGCGCATGAAATTCTGCGCCTTGCCTTCGCGATATTCGCGGTCGGCGTTGATGAATAGTACATGCTTGCGGTCTTTCGCTTTGGCCTTGTTCATCACCAGGATGCAGGCGGGGATACCGGTGCCGTAGAACAGGTTGCTTGGCAGGCCGATGATGGCTTCAAGGTAGCCTTTGTCAATGAAATATTTGCGTGCCTCGCGTTCTTCTCCGCCACGGAACAGCACGCCATGCGGCATGACGGTGGCGAGCTTGCCATCCGCTTTAAGCACCGCAAGCATGTGCTGCACAAACATCAGGTCGGCCTTCTTGCCTTTCTCCGGCATGAACACCGGGAAGCGTCCGGGAAACTTCAGTTCTTTCTTGCTGTAGTTCTGGCTGAAAGGCGGATTGGCCAGCACGCGGTCGAAGCGGCGCAGCTCGTTGCCTTCGTCCATGTGCGCCGGATTCTTGAGGGTGTCTTCCTGTCTGATGTCGGCATGGGAAATGCCATGCAACAACATGTTCATTTTGCAGATCGACCAGGTAGTACCTATGCTTTCTTGCCCATTGAGCGAAAGTTTGCGCGGGTCGTGCCCGCACTCTTGCAAGTAATCGCGCGACTGGATCAACATGCCGCCCGATCCAACTGTCGGGTCATACACGCTCATGTTGGGCTGCGGGTCGGCGATCTCGACGCATATCCGCACCACTTCCGCCGGGGTGTAGAACTCGCCCGCTTTCTTGCCGGCGGAATCGGCGAAAAATTTGATCAGCCATTCGTAAGCCGCTCCCAGCAAGTCGGGAAATTCGAAGTCTTCATCCCTGAGCGGTATTTTCTCGAAGTTCTGGATAAAGTCGGCAAGGGTGTCATCAGCCAGCGTGCGCTGACCGATCTTCTTGTTGAAGTTGATGCCGCTGAGCACATCTTGCAGGGCATCAATATTGTTGTCTTCGATGGCGGCCAGCGCCTTGTTCAGGCTGGTGCCGACGTTCTCTTTCAGGTGCTTGACACTGGACCAATGCGCGGTTTCCGGCACGAAAAAATATTTGCCTGAGTATTGATCCGGATGATCGAGCAGCTTCTTGCTCGCTACTTCGGTCATGCCCTTGGCCTTGAATTCTTTCTTCAGTTCTTCGCGGCGCTGGTCGAACAGATCACTCGCACGCTTGAGAAACAACATGCCGAAGATATATTCCTTGTACTCACTGGCGTCCATGTTGCCACGCAGATCATCGCAAGCGCGCAGCAACAGGTTTTCAAGGTGCGAGAGGGTCAGTTTCTGTGTCGTCATAAAAAGTCTGCCAACCATTCGTGTTAAAGCGAAGAGCTGATTTGGCTAGCGCCACAGTTCTCTTGCAGGGTAACTGGCTCCAATTGTACCGTTCGAAATTTCGCAGCCGTTCTTCCCTGACCTGCCACTTTGATGGCATATTCGATTCATGGTTATTGTCCTGCGCATCGTAGCATACGCGGCACTGGCGGCCTGAAATTCCCCTGCTGCATGCAACACCCGGCACTGCCGCCCAGATTCTTATTGATAACTATTATCATTCGTATATAATCAAATCAGGTCATGTGCCGTTGATTTCGTTGTTGATTCGATCTGGAGTAAACGCAAATGCTGATACCTCGCTTTGGCCGTTATCTTGCCGCACTGCTGTGCTGCGCCGTGCTGCTCGGCGCCCCTGCCGCCCATGCCGAGCAGGTGGTGGTCTATACCGCGCGCATCGAGCAACTCATCAAGCCGATGTTCGATGTTTTCACCAAGGACACCGGCATTGCGGTGAAATTCGTCACCGACAATGAAGGCGCTCTGCTCGCGCGCCTCAAGGCGGAGGGCAAGAATACCCCGGCCGACATGCTGATCACGGTGGATGCGGGCAATCTGTGGGAAGCTGCGCGCACAGGGCTGCTGCAACCGGTGGAGTCGAAAACGCTCGATGCGAATATCCCGGCCCACTTGCGCGACCCGCATAAACAATGGTTCGGGCTGTCAGTGCGTGCTCGCACCATGGTCTACAACACGCAGAAAGTGAAACCCGGCGAGCTCTCCACTTACGAAGATCTGGCCGAGCCGAAGTGGAAAGGGCGGCTGTGCCTGCGCTCTTCCAAGAAGGTGTACAACCAGTCGCTGGTGGCGATGATGATCGCCGAGCACGGCGAAGCCAAAGCCGAACAGATCGTGCGCGGCTGGGTCGCCAATCTCGCCACCGATCCATTGTCCGACGATACCCGCGCGATGGAATTCGTCGCGGCCGGGAAATGCGACGTGACGCTGGTCAATACCTATTATTACGGCCGCCTGCTGGCAAAGAATCCCGCGTCGTCGCTGGCGATTTTCTGGCCCAATCAGGCCGGCAGCGGTGTCCATGTCAATGTTTCCGGTGCGGGCATCACCAAATATGCCAAGAACGAAGCGGCGGCGATCAAGCTGCTGGAATTCCTGTCGATGGAAAAAGCGCAACACCTGTACGCCGAGGTGAACATGGAGTATCCGGCCAATCCCAGAATCAAGCCGGATGAAGTGGTTGCCGCGTGGGGCAGCTTCAAGCAGAACCCGATGAACGTGGCCACCGCCGGTGAATTGCAGGCAGCCGCGGTCAAGCTGATGGATCGGGCTGGCTACCGCTAAGGCAGCGCAGGTGAAGGATGAGACGCTCAGTGTTGCGGTGCAGAATGGAAATACGCTAACCGGTTTTTCCCGCTTCCCCTCTTCGAGCCAGCGCCCCGCATCCGGCTGGCGCCTGATCCCGTTTCTGGTGGCCGCGCTGGTGCTGATCCCGATTGGCACCGTCCTCTCCTCGTTCTTCGCCCCGGCCAGCGATATCTGGCAGCATCTGGTCGAAACCACTCTGCCCGGTCTGCTGGTCAATACCTTCTGGCTGGCGCTGGGCGTGGTCACCGGTACCGCGTTGCTGGGAGTCAGTCTCGCCTGGCTCACCGCGGTATGCGAATTTCCGGGGCGCAAATTCTTTTCCTGGGCGCTGTTGCTGCCGCTCGCAGTTCCCGCTTACGTCACCGCATTCGTGGTGCTGGGGTTGTTCGATTACACCGGCCCGCTGCAGACCGCATTGCGCTCCTGGCTGGGGCCGGAGTCCTGGTTTCCGGATGTGCGCGGCAGGCTGGGTGTAATCACGGTGATGGTGCTGGCGTTTTATCCGTATGTGTATCTGCTCGCGCGCAATGCTTTTCTCACGCAGGGCAAGCGTTCGCTGGAAGCCGCGCAGTCGCTGGGCTTTAATCGCACACAAGGATTCTTCAAGGTGGCGCTGCCGATGGCGCGGCCGTGGATCGCGGGCGGGATGATGCTGGCGCTGATGGAAACGCTGGCGGATTTCGGCACGGTGGCGGTATTCAATTACGACACTTTCACCACTGCCATTTACAAAGCGTGGTTCGGCATGTTCTCGCTGTCGGCCGCCTCGCAACTGGCTTCGCTGCTGCTGGTGATCGTGTTTGCCTTGATCGTGGTGGAGCAGCAGGTGCGTGCGCGCATGCGCTATGCCGAAACCAAGCAAAGTGCGCGCGCTGACCGCATCACGCTGAGCGGTTGGCGCGCCGCAGCGGCAACCGCGCTGGCGCTGGGCACGCTGTTTTTCGCATTCCTGCTGCCGGTCGGGCAACTGGGCATCTGGGCAGCAAGCAGCTTCGCGCAGGATTTCGACGCGCGCTACCTGGAGTTTCTGTGGCATTCGCTGCTGCTGTCTGCCCTCGCCGCGCTGCTGACCTGTGCGGTGGCGCTGCTGCTGGTGTACGCGGCGCGACGCCATCCCGATGCGGCCACGCGCAATGCCGTGCGCATTGCCACCCTCGGCTACGCCCTGCCCGGCACGGTGCTGGCAGTAGGCATGTTTGTGCCGCTGGCCGGGCTGGACAACTGGCTCGGGGAAATGGCGCTGCAACTATTCCAGATCGAGACCGGGTTGCTGATCCAGGGCACGCTCGCCATCATGCTGCTCGCCTACATGACGCGCTTTCTCGCAGTGAGCCACAGCCCGATCGACAGCGCCATGCAGCGCATTACCGGCAGCATCGACGAAGCGGCGATGAGTCTGGGTCTGAACGGCTGGGCGATGCTGCGGCGGGTGCATCTGCCGATCCTGAAAAGCGGCATCTTCACTGCTGCCACGCTGGTGTTCGTCGACGTGATGAAAGAAATGCCTATCACCCTGATGACCCGGCCGTTCGGTTGGGATACGCTGGCGGTGCGGATTTTCGAAATGACTGCGGAAGGCGCCTGGGAACAAGCCGCGCTGCCGGCAGTGGCGCTGGTGCTGGCGGGTCTGGTGCCGATTATATTATTCATGCGGCAAACGGAAAAATAGAGATACCCTGAATGCAACCGCTGCTCGAACTGAAAAACATCCGGCAAGCTTACGGCCAGCAACTGGTGGTGAACGATTTGTCGCTGGCGCTGGAGAAAGGCCAGATCGGCTGTCTGCTGGGGCCGAGCGGCTGCGGCAAGACCACGGTGTTGCGCTGCATTGCCGGGTTCGAGCCGGTGCTGGCGGGCGAGATCCTGTTGAACGGCATCAAGGTGAGCGGCGGTGGTGTTTTCCTGCCGCCGGAACAGCGCCACATCGGCATGGTGTTTCAGGATTACGCCTTGTTTCCGCATCTCACCGTCAGCGCCAACATCGGCTTCGGCCTGCACCGCCTGCCGCAAAGCGAGCGGGCGCCGCGCGTCGACGAATTGCTGCAGACCGTGGGCCTGGCCGATGCGGCCAACAAATATCCGCACGAACTTTCCGGCGGCCAACAGCAGCGCGTGGCGCTGGCGCGCGCACTGGCGCCACGGCCCGATCTGCTGTTGCTGGATGAGCCTTTCTCCAATCTGGATGTGAGCCTGCGCGAACGTCTGAGCCTGGAAGTGCGCGAAATCCTCAACAGCCAGAATGCCACCGCCATATTGGTGACGCACGACCAGAACGAGGCTTTCGCCATTGCCGACGAAATCGGCGTCATGCATCGCGGTGAAATCCAGCAATGGGACAGCGCCTACAATCTGTATCACCGTCCCGCCAATCGTTTCGTTGCGGATTTTATCGGCCAGGGCGTATTCCTGCCAGGCAGGGTGCTGGACCCACAGCGGGTGGAAATCGAACTGGGAATTCTGACTGCGGACATTCCGCATCAGTGCGCGCCGAATGACCAGGTGTGCGGCAAAGGTTGCCAGGTGGATGTGCTGCTACGCCCGGATGACATCGTGCACGATGATGCCAGTCCGATGCAGGCAGTGGTGCTGCACAAGGCTTTTCGCGGCGCCGATATCCTGTACACGCTAAGCCTGCCAAGCGGCGCCAGCGCGCTGTCGCTGGTTCCCAGCCACCATAATCACGCCATCGGCGAAAAAATTGGCATCCGCCTGGAAGCGGATCACGTGGTGGCGTTCCCCAGTTCTTAGGTAGGAGCGATGGTGTTCTTTCTTCAGATGCAGGAGCCCCTTCAGGGGCGAAAGATTTTGAATCCTCCCCTATATCGCGCCTGAAGGCGCTCCTACGTCCAAAAACATTATCGCCGTTTCACCATCGCGCCTGAAGACGCGAAAACAATTAACCCATCGCCCCTGAAGGGGCTCCTGCATCCTACCTTAAAAGCCGTTGCCCCCATTTTTTGCGGCGCGAATTGCTTCGGCCAATTGCAGCACCGACATGGCGTAATAAGTGCTGCGATTGTAGCGGGTGATAACGTAGAAATTATTGAAACCCAGCCAGTACTCCGGGCCGTCCTTGCCTTCCAGCACAAACAGCGCCGCCAGCCGGTCGCCCGCACGATCGGTCATCTGCACCAGCGGCGTGACCCCAAGTTGTTTCATCTGCGCCAGCGTTAAACCGGGCTTGATTCCCGCAGCCAGCGCTTCCTGGTAGCCTTCACCGCTGACCCGCGCGCGCGCCACCACTGCCTGTCCCTGCTCCCAACCGAACACCTTGAGATAATTGGCAACACTGCCGATCGCATCCGCGGGGCTCTGCAATAATTCCTTCCTGCCGTCGCCATCGAAATCGATGGCGTAACGCCGATAGCTGCTGGGCATGAATTGCGGGATGCCAATCGCGCCCGCGTACGAACCTTTGAGCTGCAATGCATCCGTGCCCTGTTCGCGCGTCAGCAACAGATATTGCTCCAGCTCGTCGCGGAAAAATTCTGCACGCTGGGGGTAATCGAACGCGAGCGTGACCAGCGCATCAAGCACGCGATGCTTGCCGGTCTGCGCGCCGTAGATGGTTTCCACCCCGATCACCGCAGCCACAATTTCCTCGGGGACGCCATACTCCTTACGCGCTCGCTCCAGTGTCGCAGCATGGCTATTCCAGAAGACCACTCCACCGGTAGTGCGGCGCGCATTGACAAACAAAGGACGGTATTCATGCCAGGGCCGGGCCGTGACCGGCTGGGAAATCGCACGGATGATGGCCGGTTGAAATTGTGCCTTTCTGAAGATGCGCGCAAGTTCGGCCTGCTCGAATCCATGCCGCTCGACCATCTCACCGATGAACACATTTACTTCTGGACGCAGTGGTGCTGCCATGGGCGGAGCACTGCAGCCGAGCGCAAACAAGCTGAATGCAGCCAGTAATGCTGACCGGCAATTCGGAACAATATTCTTACGAAACAGGCGCATGATTATCCGGATAAAAAAGTCTGAATACATTCTAGCAAACTTCCGTGCAATCCACTCTCTGCATGCTGCGATTGCATGTACTATGATTGCATTGACCCTTCATTCTGTTGCGCGTAGGGTCAGTTATGTGGATAGGATAATCCGGGATTTTCATCCTTTCACAAGTGTTTCCCATCCACTCCAATGGAGGTTTACACCATGCCCATCTATCACGCCCTTCCTGCCCAGCGCCTGACGGGAACTGTGCAGGTTTCCCGCCCCGTTGCACCCAAGTCTGTCACTTCGGAATCGCCAGCTCTCGATGTGATGACCGATCTGCGAAAAACTTATGCCGCTGTAATCGAGCCGCAGGTAACCATGGAATCGGCCAACGCCTACATGAAGCAGCGTGGTGTGCGCTCATTGCTGGTGCTGAATCAGGATCGCATCCTCGCTGGCTTCATCACGACAGCAGATATTCTCGGTGAAAAGCCGCTGCGCTTCATACGGGAGCGAGGAGTGAAGCACAATGAGATCCTGGTCGCGGATATCATGACCCCGCTCAACCATTTGGAAGCAATCCCTATCCAGGAAGTGCAACATGCCAAAGTCGGGGACGTGATCGCCAGTCTGCGCGAGAACGGACGCCAGCACACCCTGGTGATGGAGAAGAATGCTGCAGGCGCACTGGTAGTGTGCGGCATTTTCTCTTTGACACAAATCGGAAAGCAACTCGGCATTGCAATTCCATCCACCGAAATTGCCAAGACTTTTGCCGAAATTGAGGCGACGCTGATCGCAAATTAACGTAGTTGCTGCGCAACACGCGGGCGGCGCAGCAGCAAATAAACCGCCGGAATCACGAACATCGACAGCAGCGGCGCGGTAATCATGCCGCCGATCATCGGTGCTGCGATCCGCTGCATCACTTCCGAACCGGTGCCCGAACCGAACATGATCGGCACCAGCCCGCCGAGGATGACCGCAACCGTCATTGCCTTGGGCCGCACCCGCAATACCGCGCCCTCACGGATCGCGTCGAGCAGATCGGCGGTGCTGGTCTTGCCTTCTGCCAGCCGCTTGTCCCAAGCATGCTTAAGATAGAACAGCATGATCACGCCGAATTCCGCCGACACCCCCGCCAGCGCGATCTGCGTGTCGCGTTCGGTCACCACCGATTGAACGTCGGCGATGTTCATGCCGAAGCGCACCACCGCATCCCGGTCTATCCGCACATCGCTGAGTGACTTTCAGCCTGGTCTATTCGGTTATCGCTTAACATGTGCGCTCCGTTCCCAATGCGTCGAATCAACTGTGTTTGCTTGAAGTTCCATTGATTCTCAATCCTTCGTTGCGTGACGGTAGCAGATGACTTTTCTCAGCTCCAGGACGATCAGCGGAATGAATCCAACCGCGATCCACCCCATGCACTGGCTTAGCGTAATGGGCTCGATCTGAAATAGCATTTGTAGCATTGGGACATGGTGTATCGCCAACTGCAAGGCGAAGCTTACTGCCACCACCAGAAACAAACGCATGTTGGAAAACAGGCCCATCTGCCAGAGGGTACGCTGCTCGCTCCGGGCACCGAAGGCGCGCAGCAGCCCTGCGATCACCAGGGCGGTAAAAGCGGCATCGCGAGCTTGTTCAAGACTGCTGCCGATTATGTAGAATTCATAGGCAAACACGCCGAGCGTGACGCCGGCGGCCAGCAGGCCGGTAAACAGGGTCAGCTTGATTAAATCCCGGTTGAGTAGCGCCGCTTGGGAATGCCGAGGCGGGCGATTCAATACGTCGTGATCAATCGGATCAGTCGCCAGAGCGAGCGCTGCAAAGCCGTCTGTTACCAGGTTGATCCACAAAAGATGCAGCGGTAATAGCGGTAGTGGCCAGCCCAGTAGGACCGCGATCAGCATCACGATCAATTCGCCGGTACTGCTACCCAGCAGATAGGCCAAGGTTTTGGTAATGTTGTCATAAATGCCCCGTCCTTCTTCTACGGCAGCGACAATGGAGACGAAGTTGTCATCCGTGATAATGATATCCGCGGCCTCCTTGGTCACCTCGGTGCCGGTAATACCCATGGCGATACCGATGGATGCCTCTTTGATCGCAGGAGCATCATTAACCCCATCCCCGGTCATCGCCACTACTGCGCCCCGCGCCTTCCATGCGCGGACAATGCGGAGCTTATGCTCGGCAGTGACGCGCGCATAAACCGAAACCTGTGATACACGTTCCTTCAGCGTTTCGTCGTCCAAGCGGTCAAGCTCGGCTCCTACGAGAACTTCGTCGCCCTTGCCCAGAATGCCCAATTCATGGCCTATTGCCCGTGCAGTGTCTGGATGATCGCCAGTGATCATCACGGTTTTGATGCCGGCCCGTATGCACTTGACCACAGCTTCCTTTGCCTCGGCGCGAGGTGGGTCTTGTAAGCCTACGAGCCCCAAAAGGGTGAGCTCCTTCTCGATCTCGGTATCGCTTACAACCATGCCTTCTTCGAAACTGAAGCCGCCCAAGGAGCGCTCAGCGACGGCCAGCACGCGCAGGGCATCGTGCGCCAGTAAGGCATTGGCTTGGAGCAGCCGGGTGCGGTCGCTTTCCGTCAGTTCCCTCACTCCCTGGTCGGTACGGATCAGGGTGCAACGGCTGAGAATAACTTCGGGCGCACCCTTGACGAATGCCCAGGGATGTTTTTCCTGCCGGCGAATAACAGTCATGCGTTTGCGGTCGGAGTCAAAAGGCACAGTAGCCAGGCGCGGCATTTCAGCCTCGATGGCCCCACGGGTAATACCGCCTTTCGCGGCGGCCACCAGCAGCGCCCCTTCAGTAGGATCGCCCACAACCACAGGCCGGTCATCTATTAGAGTTAGTTCGGCATCGTTGCAGGCAGCCGAGGCACGCAGCAAGGCGAAGAGTGAGGGGCTTTTCGCTGTCGGGCTTTCTACATTGCCGACAAAGAATATGCCTTCCGTGGAATAACCCTCGCCGGTGACACGGTACAAACTCTCCGCCGTAATCAACTTGCGCGCAGTCATCTCACCCATTGTCAGCGTGCCGGTCTTGTCGGTACAGATAACCTGAGCACGGCCTAATGTTTCGACCGAGGCCAAGTGCCGCACCAATGCATTTCGCTGCACCATGCGATGCACACCCAAAGCGAGCGCGATCGTCACCACCGCCGGCAGCCCTTCAGGAATGGCAGCCACCGCAAGACTTACCGTGCTCAGGAAAAGTTCAAACGGCGCAATTCCACGCAATAATCCTAAACCAAAAATCAGTGCAACAATGCCGAAACAGGCCAGCAACAACAGGTGCCCTGCTCGGTCAAGCCGGTGTTGCAGCGGGGTTTCTCCGCTTTCAGCGGTTTCCAGAAGTTTGGCGATATGACCGAGTTCCGTCTCCATCCCGGTATTAACCACCAAGGCACGGCCGGAACCTCCTGTCACGCTGGTGCCGAGGAAGACCATATTTTTCCGCTCCGCCAGAGGTGTTTCCTGAGGCAAGCTGCCGGTGAATTTGCCTACGGCTTGCGATTCACCAGTGAGTGGTGCTTCGTTGACGCGAAGAACAGATGTCTGGATCAGGCAAGAGTCCGCAGCGACCAGGTCTCCTCCTTCCAGCAACAGGATATCGCCCGGAACGATTTCAGTCGCGGCAACCACCGCGCTACGGCCACCGCGCACCACGCGGCAGTGAGGCGCTGTCAGATCAGCCAGCGCGGCGGCTGCTTTCTCGGCGCGATACTCTTGAACGAAACCGATTATCGCGTTCAGGATTACGATGGCAATGATAGCGATGCCATCTACGGTTTCGCCCAGTGCTGCGGAAACAGCCGCTGCGCCAATCAGCACCCAAATAACCAGACTTTTAAACTGGCTTACAAAAATGACCAAGGCCGAAAATCGCCTGCCCTTGCGTAGTTTGTTTTGCCCATACCGGGCGAGCCGGACAGCCACTTCCTTATCGGCAAGTCCCTGCTCCACATCGGTAGTAAGGAGGCGCGCGACTTCGGGAATCGATTGGTTATGCCATGCGTTCATGCTGATATTTCGCCCATGAATATTATTTCAGTCTGTTTTTTGACCCGGCCTCTACCTGAAATAATAAAAGGATCATTTATTGCTCGTTAATCGCGCTCCCTTTTTCCAGGCGGTTCCTTATACCTTCCCCCGCTTTAAGTGAACGCCGGATCGAGATTTCCTTAACCAGTGCATAGACGGCCGGGAACACGATCAGCGTCAGCACGGTGGCGGAAACCATGCCGCCTACCATCGGCGCAGCAATGCGCCTTATCACTTCGGAGCCCGTTCCGCTACTAAACATGACCGGAAGCAGGCCCAGAATGCTTCCGGCAATGGTCATCATCACCGGGCGTATCCGGGACACCGCACCCTGCGCCACTGCGGCGTGAAGATCCTCGACGGTGATTTTCTCGCCGGCAGCTTTGCGTTTTGCAGTGACGGCCTCGAGCGTCTGATCTAAGAAGACCAGCATCACCATTCCGGACTCGGCCGCAATGCCGACGAGGCCGATAAAGCCGATCGCCACCGCGATGCTCAGGTTGTAGTCGAGCAGATACATCAGCCAGATGCCGCCGACCATGGAGAAGGGCACCGAAAGCATCACCACTAGCGTCTCGGTAACACGATTGAAGCTCAGGTACAGAAGAGCGAATATGATCAGGAGCGTGATTGGTACCACCACTTTCAGTTTCTCGATCGCGCGTTCCATGTATTCGAACTGGCCGCTCCACGTGGCGTAATACCCGGGCGGGAACTGCACCTGCTCGCGCACCGCTTTCTGCCCGGCCGCAACGTAGCTGCCGATGTCACGATCACGAATGTCAACAAAAATGTACGCGGACAGGAGCGTATTCTCGGTGCGGATGCTCGGCGGGCCCTTGACCAGCTTGATCCGTGCAAGCTGGCCGAGCGGAATCATTGTTGCCCCCATGGTCGGCACCAGCACTTGGGTGGCGATCACCTGCGGGTCGCTGCGCAGCTCGCGTGGATAACGTACGCTAACGCCGAAGCGCTCACGCCCCTCTACCGTGGTGGTCACCATCTCCCCGCCAAGCGCCGCTGAGATCACTTCCAGCAGATCGCCGACTGCCAATCCATAGCGGGCGAGAGCCATGCGGTCGGGTTCGATATCGAGGTAGTAACCGCCGGTGGTGCGTTCCGCGTAGGCACTATTGGTTCCGGGTACCGTTTTCACGACGGTCTCGATCTGCCTGGCCAGGTTCTCTATTTCGCCCAGATCCTTGCCAAATACCTTGATGCCGACCGGCGTGCGGATACCGGTGGCAAGCATATCGATCCTGTTCTTGATCGGCATGGTCCAGGAATTGCTGACTCCCGGCATCTGCAGCGCCTGATCCAGTTCGGCAATCAACTTGTCGATGGTCATACCGGGGCGCCATTCGTTTTCCGGTTTCAGGTTGATGACCGTTTCGGCCATCTCCAGCGGCGCCGGGTCGGTGGCGGTATTGGCGCGCCCGGCCTTGCCGAACACCGATGCCACTTCAGGGAAGCCCTTGATGATCTTGTCCTGGGTTTGCAGGATTTCCGCGGCCTTGGTGACGGAAACAGCCGGCAGCGTTATCGGCATGTAAAGCAGCGTGCCTTCGTTCAACGTCGGCATGAATTCCGTTCCCAGCTTGAGCGCCGGATAGAGAGTAACCCCCAGCACCGCGAGCGCCGCCGCGATGATAAGCTTTTTCCACTGCATCACCCAGGCGATCATCGGCTGGTAGCTCCGGATCATGATACGGCTAAGCGGACTGTCCTGTTCACGCGGAATGCGGCCACGAATCAGAAGCAGTATCAGCACCGGGACCAGCGTAATCGAAAGCAACGCAGCTCCGGCCATGGCGAAAGTCTTGGTATAGGCGAGCGGATGAAACATACGTCCTTCCTGCGCTTCGAGGACGAACACCGGCAGGAACGACACCGTGATGATCAGCAGGCTGAAGAACAACGATGGGCCGATTTCCTTGCATGCTGCGATGACAGCGTCCGTACGTGACTCGCCGGGAGCGAGGCGCTCGAGATGCTTGTGCGCGTTCTCGGTCATGACGATCGCCGCATCGGTCATCTCGGCGATCGCGAGCGCGATGCCACAAAGGCTCATGATGTTGGAATTGATGCCGAGGAATCGCATTGCGATGAAGGCGATCAGCACGCCGATGGGAAGCATGATGATCGCCACCAGCGCACTGCGCACATGCATGAGGAAGATCATGCACACCAGTGCGATGATGATGCCCTGCTCGACGAACACTTCGCTCAGTGTCGCGATAGCACGGTGGATCAGTTCGGAGCGATTATAGACAGGCTGGATCGTAACGCCTTCCGGCAAGCCGGATGCGATCTCACCGATTTTTGTTTCGAGGTTGTGGATGACGTCGAGGGCGTTCTGGCCATGCCGCGCCACCACAATGCCCGCGACCACCTCGCCTTCGCCATTGAGTTCGGCGATGCCGCGGCGTTCGTCGGGAACCAGCTCGACGCGGGCGATGTCGCGCAGTAATACCGGCATGCCGACGTGCGCTTTGACGACAAGATTCTCCAGGTCGTCAATGCCGCGCAGATAGCCCCTGCCACGCACCACGTATTCGGTCTCCGCCATCTCGATGATGCGTCCGCCGACGTCGCGGTTGCTGGCGGCGATAACCTCGGACACCGTCTTGAGCGGTATGCCGTAAGCCTGCAGGCGTCGCGGATCCACGGTGACCTGGTAGGTCTTCACAAATCCGCCCACGCTGGCTACTTCCGACACGCCATGCGCCGCGATTAACTGATAACGCAAGAACCAGTCCTGGATGGCACGCAATTCGTCGAGTGTGCGATTCCTGGCGGTTACAACATATTGGTAAACCCATCCTACGCCGGTTGCATCCGGGCCGAGCGAAGGCCTGACATTCCTCGGCAGCCGGTTCGCCGCGAAGCTGAGGTATTCCAGCACCCGCGAGCGCGCCCAGTAGATGTCGGTGCCATCCTCGAAGATGACATACACAAACGATACGCCAAAATTGGAGATGCCACGCACTACCTTGGATTTCGGCACGCTCATCATGGCGGTGGTGAGCGGATAGGTGACCTGGTCCTCGACCACCTGCGGCGCCTGCCCGGGATATTCCGTATAGACAATGACCTGGACGTCGGACAGATCCGGAATCGCGTCGATCGGCGTCTTCCACACCGCATACACGCCCCAGGCTACGACAAAAAATGTTCCCAGCAGCACCAGGAAGACGTGCCGCACCGACCATTCGATGATGTTATTGAGCATGTCAGTGTCCTCTGTGATCGCTGGCAGCAGGGCTGACGCCCGCTGGTTGGATGCGCACAATGACGTACTCGCCAGCCGACTCCTCGATTATGTCGAAGGCGATTCTCTGACCAGGTTTCAACGTCCGCAGTAATGCCGGGTCAAGAACCCGGAAATCCATGATCATCGCGGGCCACTGCAGGCTGGCGATCGGGCCATGGGCAAGCGTTACCGTCGCATGAACGAAATCAATGGCTTCAATGCTGCCCTCACCGCGATGATTCGTGGGCGCAGGTGGCGCGGCAGACGTGTCAGGCTTGATCTGCTCCTTCTCACCCGGCTTGGAACCGTGGGCGCTGTGGCCGAAGCCGCTCAGTGCCGCCTTGAAGTTGCTCTCCGCATCGATCAGAAAATTCGCTTTGACCACGACTGCTTCCCCAGCCTTCAGCCCCCCCAACACTTCAGCGTAGCCATCGGCGTGCAGACCGAGTTTTACCGTCCGCGGCTCGAACCGGCCTTCGCCGAGATCAACCAGTACCAGCCGCCGCGTACCGCTATCGAGCACCGCCGAATCGGGTACGGCGAGCACTTTGTCTTTGCTGTGGAACGAAGCGAACTCCACTCGCGCATACATGGCGGGCTTGAGCAGGCCCTCGGGATTGGGGAGCTTAATGCGCACGATGGCAGTGCGGGTCTCCGGGGTCACCTTGGGGTAAATAAACGCTACCTCGCCGTTGAATACCTTGTCCGGATACGCGTCCACCCTGATCGTGGCCGTCTGGCCCTGATGCACCATGCCGAGGTCCTGTTCGAACACGTCTGCCAGTATCCACACGCTGGACAGGTCGGCGATCTGGTACAAAACCTCCCCAGGCATAAACCGCTTTCCCTCAATTGAAGGTTTTTCCAACACCACGCCGTTCGCCTTGGAACGGAAGGTGATGTACTGCCTGACCTGACCTTCCCGCTGCAGACGCTGTAGCTCTATCTCCGATATGTCCCAGTTGCGCAACCTCTGCAAAGCGCTTTCGACCAGCCGCTGCATTTCGGCGCGGACATCCGGGCCGCCGTCAGCGACCGTCTGCACCCCTCTTGTGGCGATGAGATATTCCTGCTGCGCCGTGATCAGCTCGGGGCTGTACACGTCCATCAGCGCCTCGCCTTCTCTTACCGCCTGGCCAGTGGTGTTAACGTAAAGTTGCTGGATCCAGCCCTCGAACTTGGGCGTAACTGTATACAACCGGCGCTCATTCGCCTGTACCGTCGCCACTGCCCTCACGGTACGAGTGAGTTCACGCAGCGCGACGGCTTCGGTCCTCACTCCCAGTTTTTGTATCTTTTCAACACTGATTTTCACCACCGGATTGCCGGACGCGGGTTCTTCACCGTCATAAACCGGGAGGTATTCCATGCCCATCGGGTCTTTCTTCGGCACCGGCGAGGTGTCAGGGTGTCCCATCGGGTTACGGTAGTAGAGGATCTTGCCCTTGGACGTGACCGCCCCAGGCGAATCATCCGCAGGAGTTACGGATTTGGTATTACCCCACCAATACCCTGCGGCAAGAGCAGCCGCGACCAGGGCGGCAACAACTATCAATTTGGCGATAGATTTCACATGAGGCTCCATTGATGTTGGCATGCGAGTTAGTTGGGTGATTTGCCGGTGAGTAGATCGATTTCTGCCAGCGCCTTGTTGTGGCTGGCCATGGCTGTCACCAGGCTGATTTCGTAGTTGAACACTGTCATCTGGCTGTCGAGCAGCGTCAGAAAATCGACCCGATTGACTCTATATGCGGCTAGTGCCGACTCAACCGTAAGCCGGGCCTGCGGCAGGATGGCGGTTTGGTATAGCCGTGCTGATTTGAAACTTTGTTCGACCGTTGCCACCTGCTGGCGTAAATTGGCGGTTATCTCATTGCGCTGCGCCTGGTATAGGCTCAGGGCCTGATCGCGCATCGCTTGGGACTCCATGATGCGTGGTTCGATTTTGTTGCCGCGCCATACCGGCAGATTGATCGCCATGGTCATGGTCACCATGTCGGGGCGCCTGGTGTTGTCCAGCATGTTGTCGCGCTGGCCGTATGACAAGCGCACATTGAGGTCGGGGTAGTATGCTTTGCGCGCCAGTTCCAGCGCCTTCTCATTGCGTGCAACGAGACTTTGCAGTGCCAGCAATTGCGGACGCTGCGTCAGGGCGGCTTCACGCAACGATTCCAGGTTCAGAATTTCTTCGCTTAATTGTGGCGATTCCGGCACCGGCGCTGCAACATTTGCGCTGCGGCCAAGTGCGCGAATGAGCTCGGCTTCAATCGTCGGCCGCTCGCGCGCGAGCCTGAGTAGTTCATCCAGCATTCTGGATACCTGCGTCTGCGCCTTCAGTACGTCGGCCTGGCTTCCTTGTCCTACCTCATAGCGTCCCTCGGCAATCCGCAGAAACCGCTCGAGGATCAGCTTGTTTTTCTCGACCAGTTTGGTCATTTCGAGCGTAAGGCCCAGATCGAAATAGGCGGTTTTGATGCCGCGCGCGATGCGGTTCACGGTTTCCTGATAACCGTAACCAACGGCTTCTGCATCCTTGGCGGCGACGTCTTGGCGCAAACCACGTCTGCCCGGGTATGGCAGGTTCTGGGACAGACCAATCATTTTCATCGTCATGTCCTCACGGTTGAAGGGCGATGATGCCAAGGGCGCGTTGATCACCCCCGCTTCGAGTATCGGATCATCGAGCGCTCCCGCAGGCGATATTCTGTGGCGGGCGGCTTCACGTTCCTGTAGAGCGGCCTGAATTTCTGGATTGTTCTCCAGGGCTTCCGCAATCAGGGCAGTCAGGGGAGATGAGCCCTTAACATTTGCTGTTGCAGAGACTTCCGAGGGTACTGCCTGGGTACTCGCTACCATGCGTGCGCTACTTGAAACCTCCGCCTGTGCAGTTGCCGGAACCATGACACCGGCAAGCAATACCGCAATGATTCTGCTTCTGATCATTGCGGACACTTTGCTGGAGTCTATTGATTTGGCGTCTCTGAATATCATCGTGTTTCTGCAGAAATTAATCTCGAATAAGCTCCCCCGGACATGCGCATCGTCCAAAGATTCGATGACAGCTTTGCATGTTTCTTTCGGCGGCGTGTCGAGTTTCTGACTGTCGGCCGGTTGCAATGCAACAGAGAGTGGGATAGTCATCCTGACCTCCTTAAAAAAATCATGTAATAGCAGAAACATTGATTCAGCAATATACCGAATAACGGGTTACGATCTGCGACCTGACCCGCTTTACGCAAAGGCGTTTCCTTAAAGGCGGGATTAAATACGAATCAGGCGAGTATTTGCCGATGCTACAGGCGGATTTCTAGTGTCTGGAGATTAGGCGAGAGGCGGGCGTTGCAGTTGTTCAAGAACAAACGAGGTGAAATGGGAGTTAAATGATACGGCGTAGGAAGAGCCGCCAGCGAGAATCGCTGTGGAGGATGCGGATAACATCATGGTGCTGCATGTATTGCAAGGGGTACCGTCGCATGGCAGGTTGGATGTCACATTATCCATAGTGCTGTCCATTGATTGCTTGTGGCAGACGTCATGCTGGTGATCACCGGCAATGGTGGCGACTGGAGGAGCATCAAGATTGACGCCGATATCTTTCACCTGCACACACAGCGGCATGACGGCAGCGATCACCCCTTGCAGCGGTAGGCACAGCATGATTAAAACCAGTATAAGTTTGCGTCCTGACAGCATCATTTTCTTAGTATAAACAGTTTTTTCAGTTTGGTGCAAGCCATCAGTACGATTGGTTTTCCATTAATTGATTCCATCCCTCGCGCAACATTCACTACCCGGCAGTACGCGGCTGCCCGCAGATATGGTTTTGTAGAGGTGCTCATTTGTGTTCATTTGCACCGCGTATGCATACATTACAGAGTCGCCGTTACGCTGAATGTCTGGCACCAGATTCTTCGGCTTGGTGATCATGTCCTTGAATTCAAGCCACCCGCTATAAAATTAACGTTGCAAATCACCAGCGGCAAAAAAGCAGAACACGGAGTGAGCGGTATTTCTTATCGTCCAAGCGTACTTTCCTTGTTAACGAAACCATCGACCAAACGGTCACAAGGATAAGCCATTCATAAAATCAATTAATTATCCGGACTGACCGGAAAGGAAAATTTATAAAGCGTGAGCTACTTGGCTTCTGCAGCCATTTTCCGATGAGCAGCGGCCATATTCATGTTTATCTCCACGGCTTGCTCATACAAGTGTATCAAGCCCCGACAATGCGTCTCCATATCAAGACCTTGTCTACCATAATACTGTCTTTCTGCCTCATATTGTTCGAACATTTTTTTGTGCTCTTGCAATTTTGCCTGCATTCTTTTGGCTTCGTCTTCATAGTGCTTGGCCAATGCCTCATGACCGGCGCTGGTTTTGGCGCCCTGGACAGCCTGGGTCATGTCCATCGGGTGGGGAAGTTGTGCGCAGGAAGCCAGTAAACCGAGCATGGCCAGGACTGCGACGAATGTTCTTGTCTGCATGGTGAGTCTCCTTAGTTAGGTAAATGTCAGGTGAACGTCAAGTGAGCAAAAGAAAGTAGCGGTTTGGTTTGGCGGCGGTTGCCGCAGCAGAAATAGTTTGGTTCTGATTCCAATCGAAAAGCGCGGCGGCGGATATTCCTGGACAGGCATAGGCAGCCACGGCCAGCTGCGAGAACAGCAGCGTACCGGTCAACACACGACAAACCTGTTGCTTAAGGAACGACACATGATCATGCTTCCATCCATGCTAATTTCCAAAAACTCTATTCGGATCAGGGGTGAATGTCAAGGCGGCAATGATTTGAAACAAGCCGCCCGGCTGCGATAAGGTTTTAGTTTTGGCTGCGCTGGTTTATCATGCATGGTTATACGTTGAAGGAATGTCGCCATGGCAGGGTTGAACAAAGACACTCCCAAAGCCACTGAAATAAAACTGCAACGGCAATCCAGGTTATTGCAGATCTCTTTTGCGGATGGCAAAATCTTCCAGATTCCGTGTGAATTTCTGCGGGTCTATTCGCCTTCGGCGGAAGTGCGCGGACACAGTCCCGGACAGGAAGTGCTGCAAACCGGCAAGAAAGACGTGAATATCGATCACATTGAGCCGGTGGGAAATTATGCGATTCAGCTGAATTTTTCCGATGGCCACAACACCGGCCTCTATTCGTGGGATCTGCTCTACGACTATGGGCTGCATCAGGATAAAATGTGGCAACACTACCTGCAACGGATGGAACAGGCGGGTGCGAGCCGTGAACCCTGGATAGTAGCAAACTGAACATTTATGACCAAAACCACTCATTTCGGCTTCAATACCGTTCCTGAAACAGAAAAAGCCCGCAAGGTAGCGGGCGTGTTCGATTCGGTAGCCGAGCGCTACAATCTGATGAACGATCTCATGTCGGCGGGTATGCACCGCTGGTGGAAGCGATTTGCCGTGGAAGCCAGCGGGGTCAGAGCGGGTGGCCGGGTACTCGACATTGCCGGCGGCACCGCTGATTTGAGCGCGTTGTTTATCGAACAGGTCGGCGAGAATGGTGAGGTCTGGCTCACCGACATCAATAATTCCATGCTCACGATCGGCCGTGACCGGCTGCTGGATCAGGGCAGGGACGCATCGGTAGCGCAGTGCGACGCAGAAAAACTGCCTTTCCCCGCTGATCATTTCGATTGCGTGAGCGTGGCTTTCGGTCTCAGAAACATGACCCACAAGGATGCGGCGCTGAAGGAAATGCTGCGTGTACTGCGCCCCGGGGGCTGCGTCCTTGTGCTGGAATTCTCCAAGGTGTGGAAACCGCTGCAACCCCTCTATGACACCTACTCATTCAAGGTGCTGCCGGCGATGGGCAAACTCATTGCCAAGGACGCGGACAGCTACCGTTACCTGGCCGAATCCATTCGCGTGCATCCGTCCCAGGAAGAATTAAAGCAGCTGATGCAGCAAGCCGGTTTCGAACGGGTGGAATATTTCAATCTGGCTGCCGGCGTGGTTGCGCTACACCGCGGTTACAAATTCTAGGGAATCTTTTAGAGAATCTCTGAGGCGACTCCAGGAGGCAGTTGCCACCTGCCCGCTGGCGCCAGTGAGTATCGTCAGTGCCATCACGCGGTAGACGACGCTGCGTGGAACCTTTACATTGACGGCGGGATCAAGCAACCCAGGGGCGACCGCAACACGCTGTAAGGTTTCGCCGGCCAGCAGAATCGGCCACATGCATGCCAGCCGCTGGCGGATTTCAGAAGACGGAATCGCCATGGTGTAGCTCCACCCCTGATCCAGATGTTCCATCGCCAGTGCGATGAGCCGATGCAACACCGGTCTGAATTTTGCCAGACTGTCTGCATGCAGCAGATCGGCCGGCTTCAACCCGGCTTCCTGCAGCAGTGATTCCGGCACATAGCAGCGGCCGTGATGGAGGTCGCGGGCGATATCCTTGACGATGTTGGTCAACTGCAAGCCCTTGCCGAAGCGCACGCCGACGGCCGACATCCGCGCGATATCCCACTGTGCCATCGCCGGCCGGTGCGCACATACCATCCGGGTCCAGAATTCTCCAACGCAACCCGCAACATAGTAAGTGTACTGATCCAGCTCCTCCAGCGTGGCCAATGCCGTGAGATCCGCAGCTGATTCGCCGGGAAAGCGGGTCAGATCCATCTCCATCCCCTTGGGCAGTACTTCCATCAACCACTGAATTCGTTCCCGATCGCCGGGAGAATACTGCTCATACAATTTCAGGCAATCCCCCAGCCGCTGCAGCAGCACGTGCTCGGCGGAATCCTTCTGGTGAGGAAGAAGCGCGGCCTGAATGTCCCGGATGGCATCCCATTGAATCTCGCCGCCCTTGAACTGCGCCCGAAACTGGTTCAGATACTCCAGCCGCTGGGCACGGCTGATCAGATCCGTATCGGCAATAGTGTCGGCGGCGCGTGCAAACAGATATGACAACCCCATCTGGTCGCGCACGTCTGCCGGCAGCACGTTGAGCGTGAGATAAAACGAACGGGAGACCTGCTTGAGGATGCCGTGAAGAAGTTCGTGTATAGCGGGATCGGTATTCAAGGATGGGAAATTCCACAGCCGCTTTTCAATCGGGACGGGCGAACATTACATCTTGCCGCTCCTGATGGTCAAGGTGTTGCAGCCGCCAGACCTGAAAATCCAGCCTGACAGAATGAGCGCTCCGCTGAATGCCTGCCGAAGCTTGATACGCAACCGGGGCGCGCCCATGGTCTGGTAGAATACGCATCCGTAATGAAGCTGCAAAATGCACGAATACGACGAAACACCGCATTCTCTTTCCGCTACGCATAATGAGGTTCGCACCATGGAAATTGAATTCACCTTGGATGGTCAAACAGTACATTGCCCGGCGGGACTCACCGTTGCTGGCGCCCTGTTCCATCTCGGCCGGCGGAACGTACGGGTGACAGCGCGCGCTGCTGCCCCGCGCTCGCTTTTCTGCGGCATCGGCGTTTGCTGCGATTGCCTGATGCAGATCGACGAGCGCGCAAGTGTCCGCGCCTGCATGACGCTGGTGCAACCTGGCATGCGCGTCGTTTCCGGGCAAGGGGCGGCAGCTGTCGCGCACCAGGCATGATCCCAAATCCGACAGTTGATCGCTCATTTTCCGTTTTAACACCATGACCTATAGTAATTTTTTGCACTGCTTGACCTTCACCTTTTGGCTGAGTTTGCTACAGGGCAGATTGCACGATTTTTGCAGCGCATGGCTGTGTTGCAACTCCTTGGAATGGAATAACCATTCCGCGTCGTTGCGCCTTGCCCTGCACACCAAAAACCGCACACTCTACCCTGTCCAACTGCCGGATTTAGGATGAGTCACCCCGCTATTGTGATCATCGGCGGCGGCCCCGCCGGAATGAGTGCCGCTGTTGCCGCCGCAACGCAAGGCCTCGCCTGCACGATCGTCGATGAGGGTTTCGATCTTGGCGGCCAGATATACCGCAAGCCGACCAACCCGGCACGCGCGCCGGCGCCACATCCGCGCGGGGAGAATCTGCGCGCCGAGATAGCGAGGCTCGCACAGCATATCAGTGTGCGCACCGGTGACAGTGCCTGGGGTATCTTCGATGGATTGCGCATTGCTGTCACTTCCCCTGACGAACACACCGAACTGCTCCAGCCACAGGCGGTCATCCTCGCCCCCGGCGCTCACGAACTGGTGCCGCCGTTCCCGGGCTGGACGTTACCCGGCGTAATGACGCCGGGTGCAGCGCAGATACTCATAAAGACCATGGGGGTCGCTCCCGGTAAGCGGGTGCTGGTCGCCGGCACCGGCCCGTTCCTGCTCGCGGTAGCGTGTCAACTGGTCGACGCGGGTGTACACGTCGTCGCGGTACTGGAAGCGTCCTCGCGTCCAGCCTGGCTCAGCCTGCCACTACACGGATTCCGCACCCCGGAAATCCTCGCTGAAGGACTCGCTTATCTCAGCAAGCTTGACCGCGCCCACGTCCCGGTGCGCTATGGACGTATCGTCGTCACTGCCCAAGGCGAGACTGAACTCAATGCAGTCGAGCACGCCCCCGTCGATGCGGAATGGTTTCCCGACAACAACCGCATCGAAATCGAGCAAGTGGATACACTGCTGGTGGGCTACGGTTTTGTGCCGCGCGTCCAGCTCGCACAAATGGCCGGATGCAATCTCGAATTGCGTCCTGACGTCGGCGGCTGGATTCCGGTACGCGACCGCAATCTTGCGACCAGCGTTGGCGGCATCTTTGCTGCAGGCGACGGCGCCGGTGTTGCTGGCTCCCTGGTCGCAGCGTTCGAAGGACAGCTTGCGGGAATGACTGCTGCCCGGTTTCTCGGCGCAATTGACGAAGCAACATTTACTGCCGCACGATATCCGGTCGAGCAAGAACTTGCCCGTCTGAAGCCTCTGCGTCGCGCACTGGATAAAATCTCGGCGCTGCAGCCGGGCCTCATGTCGCTGGTGCGCGACGATACCCTGGTTTGCCGCTGCGAAGAGGTGACCTGGCGCGAGGCGCGCGAGGCCGTATGCGCCGGGTCAACCACCTACCGCAGTCTCAAGATGACTTCACGCGCCGGCATGGGTGCCTGCCAGGGACGTTTCTGCTGGCCATTTCTGTCACGCCTGGTCGCGGCGGAAGCAAAATGTTCGCTGGCGGATATCGGCCCGCCGAGTGCACGTCCACCGCTAGGGCCGATAACACTTGGGGCGCTTGCCTCGGAACCACGGGACAAGTAACAGCGATGACCAGCACTGCGGATGTAGTTGTCATTGGCGGCGGCGCGATCGGGTCGAGCGTCGCCTTTGCGCTGGCCCGGCGCGGCGCCTCGGTCACACTGCTTGATGCCTCAACTCCCGGTCGCGCGACCTCCGCCTCGGCTGGCGGACTCTGGTCGCTGGGCGAATCGCTGGGCCTCGGCTGCGGCGTGATCCTGCATACTGCGCAAAAGGGTGTCGGCGACGGACCGGCGCCGTTGCCACGCACGTTCATGGATTTTCTGTGGGCAAGCAATCTGCGGTTCCCATCGCTCGCGGCCGAACTGCGGACACTTTGCGGAATCGATATCGAAGCCGAATCGGCAACCGGGCTGTTGTATCTGGTCTATGACGATGAACAGGAGCGCCATGCCAGTCGCATCGTCGAATGGGCGGGCAGCGATCACGGACAGGTGGAGCGGTGGACGCCACAGCACGTCCATAACAGGGAGCCGTTGATCACTCACGACCTGCGCAGTGCAATTCATTTCCCCGGTGATAATCAGGTGAATCCGATGCTGCTGACCGAGGCACTCAAGCGCGGGGCCTGCGCGAAGGGCGCGCGCTTCATTGCCGAGGCGCGCGTGCGTGCATTCCGCTGCAGCAACGGACGCGTTGTCGCAGTCGAGTCGGACAAGGGCACCATTGCGTGCGGCGCAGTAGTCAATGCGGCCGGTGCCTGGGGCGCCCAGATTGCCCGGCTCGCCAGCATCGAAATCCCGATCCAGCCGGTGCGCGGACAAATTATCTGCACTGAGGCGCTACGGCCAGGGACGCTACGGTCGAACCTGAGCACGCGCGACTGCTATATCCTGCAGAAAGCACACGGCGAGGTCATCATCGGCAGCACCACGGAATACTGTGATTTCAATACCGAAGTCCGCTACGAGGACATGTGCAGCCTGGCAGCCGGCGCGATCCGTGCCGTACCCGCTTTGCGCAATGTGACGCTCAAGCGCGCGTGGGCGGGGCTTCGTCCCGGCACGCCCGATGAACTACCGATCCTCGGACCCGCTGCGGAACTTGAAAATTTCTTCCACGCCACCGGCGGCTTCCGCACCGGGATCGTGGCAGCGCCGCTCACCGGCGAAGTTGTCGCAGCGAGCGTGCTGGGACAGACGCCGGAGTTTCCGATTGAACCATTCCTGGCACACCGGTTCCAATTTCTTACGGCATAAGCAAGGCAAGCTGGTGCAGACTCTCCAAATTTACGTTTGACTGAGGCGCCGCCGCCGAGGATACTTCGGGCCGTGCAGTTGAATTTTCTGTCTTTCCTCTTACCGGGGGAAACGAGAGACACGGATTCATGAGAGGGATAATTGAGGTGATCTGGTTACAGAAACACTTGCATGTAATGGGGATGCTGCTAGCTTTATGCTGCGTTCCAGCAAGCACGTGGGCTCACTCGGGAGGAGATCACCCTCTCATCAACGCGGCCGGGAGGGGTGATCTTTCCCGGGTCAAGGCGCTGCTCGCAGCCAAGGCCGATGTGAACGACGATGCGGGCCGTGGCATCACCGCGCTGATGGTGGCATCACAAAATGGTCACCGGGAGATAGTGCAGGCATTGCTCGCAGCCAAGGCCAATGTAAACATCAAAACCCGCAATGGCGACACACCGCTGATTGCGGCGACGCAGAATGGCCACAAAGAGGTGGTGCAACTGCTCAAGAAAGCCGGCGCCAGGTAGCACGCGGCGGGAGTATCGCTTCTTGGTGCCAGATACGCCAGATTCACTGGAGGCGTAATTTCGCCGCTGCTTCTGGTAAAATGGTGCCATGGCGCGTCGGCTCAGCCCGATAAACTTCCTTTTTTATATTCAACAGCGCTTTATGAGGAGTATTTTCTTTGCATGAAATTCTGCAATACCTGAAACAACACGGTGAACGGCTCGACTCGGAGATCGCTAATGACACAGGCATCCCACTGGCGAAAGTGCGCCTTGATGTATCAAGCCTGACCGCCAGCGGTGAGCTGATCATGTGCCACTCGATCCGGTTTGAGAAGGGCAAGAAAAGCGAGGGTATGCTCTATCGGGTGGCGGGATATATTCCACCACTATCCCCCGGCAGAAAACCGAAATCGTAGCGGCAAGCCGGTAACAGGCTGTTCGTTCATGCCAGTTTCAGCATGGGCGATGCCGAAACACCCGTAGTGACAATCTCTGCACTACGGGCACTTGTGCTTGACCAGCAGGCTACTTGGTCTTGCTGTTTGCCAGTACGTATTCTGCCAGACGGTTCGCCGGTTCGCCCGTGATATTAGGGAAGGAAGCCATGGACATGCTGCCTGTCTGTACTTTCTTGATAATGGCGTCTTTATTTGCCACCGCAGCGTTCAACACCATCACGCTACCATCGGTATTTGGCTTATGGCATTTGGTGCAATTCAGGTTGAATATGTCTTCCCCGCTGGCAGTTGCCGCCGGCGTGTAATTATCGGTTTTGGAGCAGCCAACCAAACCTACCACTGCAATAGCTGCTAATAATAAAGTTACTTGTTTCATTTTTACGCTCCAGTTCATTTTCCCAAGAATACGAATTCGAAAGTTACTCTACAATCCACCGAGGGCGAACATTACATCCTGCCGATCCTGGTGGTCAAGAGTATTGTGATCGTCAAGTCGGCATTTCTGGATGGGAACCCGGAAAGTTTGGCTACCTGGACGTTGACGATACTTTGATGGACTTTATCCAGGGCGGCATCATGCCTGTCACGCAACACCGTACAAACTACGGTATTGGCTTCACTGGCTGTTTTTCTGGACTGACCACCAGCACGTCGCATACAGTCTCGTAGAGAACATGCTTGGTAACAGAACCGAACAGCGCTTCGTCCAGTTCCGTTTCTCCGCGCTTACCGATGACGATCAGGTCAGCGTCGAGAGACTGTGCTTTATCCCGAATCACAGCGGGCGGATAGCCATGCTCGATGCTGGAAGTCACGCGAGTATCGCCAGGCGCACAGTCGGCGATAATTTCCTCCATGGCGTGATGGGCATCACCAATCACCCTGGTACGGCAGCGTTCAACCGTTTCCTCGCTTAAGTCAGCCTGCCACCACATTTTATCTCTGAACGGCATTTCGGCCACGTGCAGCACTTGAATCGGTGTTTGCGGTGCAACTTTCAATGCCATATGCAGCGCCAGTCTGGAGGGTTGTGAGAAATCCACTGGCACCAGCACACGTCTATATTGATCCATCGGTTCCTGTTTTACGATCAGCAGCGGACGTTGCCCCTTACGTAGTGTTTTGGACACGGTAGTGCCGAGAAAAAGCTCTTGAACAAAGTTTTCACCCTGATCGCCAATCACAATCAGGTCGGCGTGATGAAATTCCGCATAGCGATTGATCTCAACGTGAGCCCTGCCAATCGCAACGTGATGCTTGACGACCATGCCACTCTTGGCCAATGCTTCCGCCAACCTTTGCAACATTGAATTAATCCGGTTGTATAGCAGCTGCTCTGTTTCCAATGGGGTATCGACCACCAAGCGCTTGAAGGCTTCGAGCGGAAGAATAGGCAGCACATGCAATAAATGCAATTCCGCGCCATGCTCCACCGCCAGGCGTACGGCGCGTTGCACCGCTCGATTGGCGCGTGACGAAAAATCCGTGGTGGCTAGAATGCGTTGAATTTTTTCCATAATATATGTTTCCTCATAACAAGACGCTATTTAGAAAACCAAGTTTTTCCAAGGTATGTTGCATCAAGCTGGTCTATATTCTCAACACTGTGACTTCACCAAGGATAGTAGCATTGAGCGATCCTGCTCATTGCATGAGGAAGTTCCTTCAGAGGCAAAGGTCAGGTGATCTCAATCCCACGTATAGCTGGATAATTTCCTCTGCGAAACGCTGTTCTATAGCTGAACGTTTCAGTTTCATGGTGGGTGTAATAAGGCCGTTTTCGACGCTCCACGGTTCCAGGGTCAGATACACGGCGCGCACCCGTGCATACCTGGGAAAGCCGCGCAGGGCAGTCTTGATCCTGGCTAAGACGGCAGTCTGCGCGGCCGGATGCGTTAGGGATTCGGCTGCAGCTACCTCAAGACCAATGCTGCTTGCGAGTTTCTCCCATTCACACCGGTTCAGCACTAGGAGCGTGGCCAGGCAGGGTCTGCCTTCACCCACCACCATCGCCTGGTCGAACAGCGGTTCCTGGACGATAGCCATCTCCAGATCGGCGGGTGGGACTTTTTCCCCGCTGGATGTCACCAGAATTTCCTTGAGGCGGCCGCAGATGAACACATGGCCGTCCGTGATGCGCGCCTGATCGCCGGTGTGCAGCCAGCCGTCGGGGTCAATCGCCGCACGGGTGGCTTCCGGCCTGTTCCAGTAACCGAGCATGGTGCCGGGGCTGCGCGCCAGCAGCTCGTCAGCGTCGCCGATGCGGATTTCCACCCCCGGCAGCGCCGTACCGACCGAATCCGGAATGTTGTCCTCCAGGTGGTTGGCGGTCAGCACCGGGGCAGCTTCAGTCAGTCCGTAGCCTTGCACCAGCGGCAACCCCAAGCCAATGAAACAGCGAGAAATCTCGCCGTAGAGCGGACTCCCGCCGCTCACCGCGAGACGCAGCCGGCCACCGAGACGCGCCAGAACCCTGTCCGCCACCAACCGGCGCAGTACCGGCCAGGCCAGGCGCTGCCACCAAGAAGGCTGTGAATACCGGCCCTGCATGGCGGCAAAGCGCTGCCAGCCAATGGCTACCGTCCAGTCGAACAGCAGCCTGGCGAGCGGGCTTTTTTCCTGTAACTGCTGGCGCACTCCGGTATGGACGCTTTCAAAAATCTGCGGTACTGCGATCAGCACGCTGGGGCGGACGATGGTCAAATCCTCTGCCAGGTTCTTGAGCGAACGCGCATAGGCCACGCTGCTGCCCGCCATGATTGGCACATAGTAGCCGACAGTGCGCTCGAAGGCGTGCGAAAGCGGCAGAAAGGAGAGATAAACGTCTTCCCGGTAGCCGGGTATTGCCTTAAGCACTGCCTCCGCATTCCACAGAATATTGTAGTGGGAGAGCATCACCCCTTTGGGCCGTCCGGTAGTACCGGAAGTGTAGACCAGGGTGGCTAGTGCCCGGGGATCAGTGCAATAGTATTCGTCAGCACCGGCCTGGTTCACGTCGGGTCCGGCGGACTGGTCGGTCCGTGCCAGCCAGTCTTCCACGCCTTCCAGCACTATCTCCCTATTCGCCTTACCCGTGCCCCCCGCCGGGCAGCGCAGGCACAGTACCTTGCTCAGCCCGGTCAGGCTGGCGCACAGCGGGGACAAGGTTTCCCAACGCCCCTGTGTTCCCACCAACAGCAAGCGGGCACCTGAGTCCGCCAGGATATATGCGATGTTGCCGGGGGTGTCGGAGGGGTAAAGGGGCACCACCACCAGCCCTAAGGACAGCGCGGCCTGATCGAAGCATACCCATTCCACGGAATTGTGCAGCAGGATCGCCACTCGATCGCCTGGTGCGAAGTTTTCACGTGCCAGGGCAAGCTTCCAGCACACCACCAGCATACCCATTTCCTGCCAAGTATAACTTCGCCAGACTCCGCTAGCGGTATCAAACTGTCTGTAGGCTGGAGACTCCGGAGTTCGCTTGATGCGTATAGCAAACAGTCCAGGCAGCGTGCCCGCCGCTTTGCCCTGGATAATGTCCGATTGCAAGCTGCTTTCAGGCCGCATGATCAGACCGCTTTCAAGTCGTCCTCGCTGACCACCAGTACGTCACAACTGGCATCCAGAATCACTTGCTTGGTTACACTGCCGAGCAGCATATCTTCCCACCCGGACTGTCCGTGTTTACCCATGACAATCAAATCGGGTTCAAGCACTTCCGCTTTTCCCCGGATTACAGCAGACGCAGGGCCGAATTCTACAATACAGAACAATGGGCTGGCAGTGGCCCCCAAGGTAGAGATGAATTGCTGCATTGCCTGATCTGCCTGTGCCTGCACCTCGGCGCGATAGGCCTGAATCGTTTCATCGCTCGCGCCGGAAAAGCGCAGCTTGGCCTCGTACGGCACCTCGAACGCGTGCAGCACAGTGATATGCGCGCGCGGGGCGATGCGCAGGGCAAGCTCCATCGCCTGGCGGGAAGGTTCAGAGAAATCGATCGGTACCAGTATCCGTTGGTACGGCGCCTGCGGCTCGCGCTTGACTATCAGAACCGGACGAGACAGTTTTCGCAGCACTTTCTCGGCAGTAGAACCAAGAAATAATTCGCGCACAAAACTGCCACCGTGAGCCCCCAGCACCACCAGACCGGCATCGATGGCCTCGGCATGACGCACGATCTCGCTGTGGGCGCGGCCAACTTCGATGACAGGCGTAACCGGAATGTGGTGCTTTTCGGCAAGCTCGTGCGACAGTTTAGCGATCTGCTCCTTGGCCGAATCAATCAGCCGCCGCTCGGTCTGCGCAGGGGGCTGGGTAAGCAGGCGCAGCGATTCCAGCACCAGGCTGCCGATGACATGCACCACGTCCAGCTCTACGCTGCCCAGTTCGTCCGCCAGCATGGCAGCCCGGGTTTCGGCCCGGCTCGCATACCAGGACAGGTCGGTGCCTACTGCTATCCGCTTCATTGTGAGCATGATCGATCTCCTGTTGTAGTTCTTTTACAATCGCCCGGAGCAATATTGGGATTAATAGCAAACAACAACGCGCTAAATGCAGCAATCCGTATCTACACCATAATATCAAAGATATTCGTGCCAAACAGATTCGGCATCATCGGAGCACAAGTAAACAATACTTGGACTTCAATGAGCACCCAATCGCGCCCAGAACGTAGCGGCAATTAGCCTGTTCCCACCCGAACAAGCACAGGAACCCGCTTACCAGCAACGCAACTCCGTTCCGCATGCGACGAAGATACCTGCTTGTTGTTATAGCCCGGAATTGCAGTGCCCACCATCCTTTGTTTGTCCCGATGAAGGTAATCTGGAGTGAAACATGGACTATGCTGGTAATGTTGTGCGGCGCACCAAGTGCGATGCTCAACATACGCTTGCATGTGGTGAACGGCAGGGTTCTGGAACAACTGTGGCGAACAGTGTTAGCATGAAACAGTGCACTCCGGCTTGCTTGCTAATTTAATAACAGGTTATACCAAACCGTCGAGAAACTGATCACGGATCCGGGCAATTCCGAGATCGCCGATTTATTCCATGGCAGTGTCATCGACCAGTTTCTGCTTGAGGTCGGCCACACCATGCCAGGAATACTGCCGCAACGGTAGAGAGCCGCTTGACATGATACTTTGGCTACAACTTCAGCTTTGCCTTGTTATTATTGGCTACGCTGGCTATTTCCTCTCCCGCTACGGCGATATCATTGCCGAAAAAACCGGCCTGTCTGCGTCCTTGATCGGCCTGATGCTGTTGGCTACTGTTACTTCTTTGCCAGAACTGGTGACCGGAATTGCTGCCGTTACAGCCGCTGACGCACCGGACATCGCCGTCGGCGACGTGCTGGGCAGCGTGGTATTCAATCTCGTCATTCTGGTGATACTGGACGCCTTATACCGGCGCGAAACCATTTATAGCCGTGCCGCCCATGGGCACATCCTGTCGGCTGCATTGGGTGCGTTGCTGATCGCCTTCGCCGGCTCCAGCCTGCTACTGGATCGTGCGGGAATGAGCCCGGCGCTGGGGCATGTGGGACTGTACTCGCCCTTCATCGTGTTGATCTATTTCGTTGCGGTGCGTGTTGTCTATCAATATGAGCGCCGCACGCTGGCCGAATATACCGCTACGTCCGCCGAACGCTACCCGGAAGTGACCCTGCGCCGCGCCGTAACCGGTTTCACCCTGGCGGCAGCAGGGGTGGTAGCAGCGGGTTCCAGGTTGCCCTTTATCGCCAAGGACATCGCCGAGTTGATGGGGTGGGGACAAAGCTTTGTCGGTACCCTGCTGGTGGCGGCGGTAACCTCCGCACCGGAAATCGCAGTGACACTTTCAGCGCTGCGCATCGGTGCGATAGACATGGCCATCGCTAATTTGCTGGGCAGCAATTTGTTCAATATCGCTATCCTGGCAGTGGATGACATGTTTTACGCCAACGGTCCCATGCTCGCTTATGTTAATTCCAGCCACGCCTTCACCGCATTCACCGCCGTCACGATGAATGCCCTGGTGATCGTCGGTCTTGTTTTCCGTCCACAAGGACGCGCCGTGTTGGGACTCACATGGGTCAGCCTGGGTCTGTTCCTGCTGTATGTCCTCAATACCTGGATTATCTTTGAGCATGGATATTAACCAACCTTCCTGGCACACGCTGTCAGCGGATGAGGTCGCGCGCCAACTGCAAACCAGCATCCAAACCGGTTTAAGCGCCGCCGAAGCAGCCCGGCGGCTGGTACACTTCGGTCCGAATGCGCTGCACGAAAAACACGGCCGTCCGCCGTGGCGCATGTTCCTTGACCAGTTCACCGATTTCATGATCCTGGTGCTGATTGCGGCAGCGATTATTTCCGGCGTGGTCGGTGATTTGGAAGACACCGCCGCCATCGTTGTCATTGTGATATTGAACGCCGTCATTGGCTTCGTGCAGGAATACCGCGCAGAGCGCGCGATGGCTGCGCTCAAGCGCATGACTGAGGCCACTGCCAGCGTGCTGCGCGAAAGCCGGATGGAAACCATCAGTGCGGCTGGGTTGGTGCCTGGGGATATCGTGCTGCTGGAAGCAGGCAATCTGGTGCCGGCCGATCTGCGTATCGTCGAAACAGCACGGATCAAAATAGATGAATCGGCGCTTACCGGCGAATCAGTTGCGGTGGATAAACAGACTGTGGCCGTGGGATTAGCCGATCTACCCCTGGGCGACCGGCATTGCATGGCATACAAAGGTACCACCATCGTCCACGGACGCGGACGCGGCCTGGTGGTGGCAACTGGCATGCAAAGCGAACTTGGCCAGATCGCTGCTCTGCTCAGCGGGGCCGGGGAAGCCAAAACACCGCTGCAAAACCGCTTGGCCCGCTTCGGCAAACGGCTGGCGCTGGCGGTGCTGGCGATTTGCGTAATGGTGTTCGTGCTGGGTATTATCCGTGGCGAACCGCTGTTGCTCATGTTCATGACCGCCGTAAGTCTGGCGGTCGCCGCCATTCCCGAAGCCCTACCTGCAGTAGTGACGATTTCGCTCGCATTCGGCGCGCACAAAATGGTCAAGCAACATGCCTTGATCCGCCGTCTGCCTGCAGTGGAAACGCTGGGTTCGGTAACTTTTATCTGCTCCGACAAAACCGGCACGCTCACTCAGAACAAAATGCAGGTGACTACCATCTACGCCGACGGCCATCTGGAAATTAATCTGCAACCATCGCAACGTGCCGAGCCCTGGCCTACCTTGTTCCGTGCGCTGGCCTTGAGCAATGATGCTCACCTGGATCGTCACGGCAAAGCGCATGGCGAACCGACCGAGGCGGCCTTGTTGCATGCTGCGCAAGTAGCAGGGTTTGACAAGGCGGTGCTGGAACAAGAAATGCCGCGACTCAAGGAGCTGCCTTTCGATTCCGAACGCAAGTGCATGACCACTTTCCATCGCACAGGCGAAATGGTGCTGGCTTTCACCAAAGGTTCGCCGGAAGCGGTAGTGCCGCAGTGCCATCGCACGTTCAGCGCAAACGGCGAGCAATCCATCGACCGGACGGCATTGCTGCGCACAGCCGAAACCATGGCCGCTGACGGCCTGCGCGTGCTGGCACTGGCCTGCCGCAGTTGGCCGGCGTTGCCCGCCAGCCACCATCCGGCAGAACTGGAAAACGAACTGGTTTTTCTCGGCTTCGTCGGCTTGATCGACCCGCCGCGCAGCGGAGTAAAGGAAGCCGTGGCGCTGTGTAAATCGGCCGGCATCACGCCGGTAATGATCACCGGCGACCACCCTGCCACTGCGCGTGCCATTGCGCGCGAACTCGGTATATTAGTCGATGGCGGCGGCGTGATGACTGGCGTCGAACTGGCACAACTCGATCAAGCGAGATTCGAAACAGAAGTGGAGCAAATACGGGTTTACGCCCGTGTTGATCCAGCCCAGAAAATAAAAATCGTCAAAGCACTACAAGATAAAGGAGAGATCGTCGCCATGACCGGCGACGGCGTGAACGACGCTCCCGCGCTCAAGACGGCGAATATCGGGATAGCGATGGGCAAAGGCGGCACCGATGTGGCGCGCGAAGCCGCCCATATGGTGCTGCTGGACGACAACTTCGTCACTATCGTCCACGCCATACGTCAGGGTCGCCGCCTCTACGACAACATTCGTAAATTCATTCGCTACGCGGTGACTACCAACTCCGCTGAAATCTTGGTTATTTTATTGGCACCTTTCCTGGGTATGCCCATTCCGCTGCTGCCGATCCACATCCTTTGGATTAATCTGGTCACCGATGGCTTGCCCGCACTGGCGCTCACTGCCGAACCGGCAGAACGCGGCGTGATGCGCCGCCCGCCGCGCCCACCGCAGGAAAGTATTTTCGCGCATGGCATGTGGCAGCACATAATTTGGATGGGACTACTGATGGCCGCGCTCACCTTGCTGATCCAAGCTTGGGCCTATCACTCCGGCTCGGCGCACTGGCAAACCATGGTATTCACCGTGCTGACATTGGCTCAGCTTACCCACGTGCTGGCGATCCGCTCGGAAAAAGAATCGCTGTTTGCCATCGGGCTGTTTTCCAATCGACCGATGACGCTGGCCATCATCGTCACTTTTCTGCTGCAACTGGCGACGATTTACCTTCCCGCACTCAATCCGATTTTTAAAACTGAGCCGCTTGATATGACTGAACTTGCCTTGTGTATCGGCGCAGCAAGTGTCGTGCTGATTACCGTTGAAATCGAGAAATGGCTGGTACGGCGGGGATGGATTTACCAGAGGAAACTCTGAGGAACCTCTGAACAAACCGATCCGTAGAGCGCGTTGCCACTCCCTGGAATAGAACAACACCCATTCCGGGTTGTGCACCTCACCCTGTGCCCCCGTGCAAACCACCCGTTCCATCCCCTTCAGCGGTTGAATTCAGGTTCAATTTACGAGACATCCAGGCGAATCGATAATGCTATACTCACCGCTTTCGCTTTGACCGTACCTTTGGAGACCTTCATGAACAAAATACTGACCCTGCTGACTCTGGCCGTTCTCAGCTTCGGACTGGTCGCCTTTGATGCAGAAGCAAAACGTTTTGGTGGTGGCAAGAGTATCGGTCAGCAACGCCAAGCCATCAGCCCGCAAACTGCTCCCAAGCCGGCACAGGCGCCAGCAGCGGCCGCTGCTGGCAACAAATGGGCAGGACCATTGGCTGGTCTGGCCGCCGGAGGCTTGCTGGCAGCGCTGTTCATGGGCGGCGCATTCGAGGGCATCAATATGATGGACGTGCTGATGCTGGCTGCACTGATGGCCGCAGTTTTCTTTGTCGTGCGCATGATGCGCAAGCCCAGGCAGGAACAGGTGACGCGTCCGCTACAGTATTCCGGGATGAGCACAAACACCGGTAACAGCGGTGTAGCGCCGGTTGCGACCGGGGCGGGAATATCTGCCGCAGTGGTGGTGCCTGTCCCCCGCGCCGCGAATATTCCTGCGGATTTCCAGGTAGAACCGTTTCTGCGCAATGCCAAAACCTCATTCATCCGTCTGCAAGCGGCTAACGACGCGCGTGACTTGAATGATATCCGCGAGTACACCACGCCAGAGATGTACGCCGAGATCAGCATGCAAATCAGTGAGCGCGGTGACGAACCACAAAAAACGGAAGTACTCACTATCAATGCGGAACTGCTGGAAGTAGTTACCACAGATGATCAAGCCATTGCCAGCGTACGCTTCAATGGCCAATTGCGCGAAGCCTCCGGCGCCTCACCGGAAGCAATTGATGAAATCTGGCATGTACAGAAGAATCTCAAAGACTCCAAATCCGTTTGGTTGCTGGCCGGAATTCAACAAGTTTCCTAGGTTTCCCAAGTTGCCATGCTGGCGTCTGTCGCGATAGCCCCGCTCAACCACCTGCTGCGTGGAGAAAGCTGGGCGCGCAAACGACTGCAACCTTGCGTCGGCAAGACCGTGCGTTTTTGCATTCCACCTTTCGTTGATTTCGCCCTGATCGTGCAGCCCAATGGCGAAGTCGCGGCTGCGGCGGACGCTGCCGCGACCGACGCCACCCTTACCTTTGTTCCGGGTCTGCTGCCACGCCTGCTTGCGCATGACAAAGACGCCTATCGTAATATCCTGATTTCCGGCGACAGCGTTTTCGCTGAAGAGCTTCTTCACATCGGCAAAAACCTGCACTGGGATGTGGAACAGGATTTAAGCCGCGTCATGGGTGACATTCTCGCCCACCGCGTGGTGCAGGCTGGAGACAGTCTGGTGCAATGGCACACTGAGACTCTACGCAACCTGTCACAAACGCTGGCGGAATACTGGATAGAGGAACAACCGCTGCTTGCCAAACCCGCTTATGTACGCAAATTCATTGGTGATGTAAGTGCGTTACATGATGATGTGGAGAACCTGGAGAAACGGGTGGAAAGGTTGAGCCACAAGGCTCCCTTGTAAATATTGTTCCCCGAATGAATAATTGTATCTGGAATAAATGCGCTTCTTTCGTCTTCTCAAAATACTCGCTGTAGCATTCCGTTTCGGCCTCGATGATTTTTTTCTCGGTCAGGGTCGATTGCATGCATTGCAGCCCCTGGTCAAGCTCGCCACATTCTGGCGGCGACTGGAGAAACCGCGTGGCGAACGCCTGCGTCTGGCACTGGAAGCACTCGGCCCCCTGTTCGTCAAGTTCGGTCAGGTGCTGTCCACCCGCCGCGATCTATTGCCAGAAGACATTGCCGATGAGTTAGCCAAGCTGCAGGACCAGGTTCCGCCGTTTCCTTCCAGTATCGCCCTCGCCATGCTGGAACAGGTCTATGGCAAACCTGCCAGCGAAGTATTCCACCAGTTTGAGACAGAGCCGATAGCCAGCGCATCCGTCGCCCAGGTACATCTGGCGGAGCTGCACGATGGCACGGAAGTGGCAGTAAAAATACTGCGTCCTGGCATCGCTCCGATCATCGCGCACGATGTCGCTTTAATGGAAACCGGTGCCTGGCTGGTCGAAGCCTTGTGGCCGGATGGCAAGCGTCTGAAACCACGCGAAGTAGTGGTGGAATTCGCACGGCACCTGAATGACGAGCTGGATCTCATGCGCGAAGCGTCCAACTGCAGCCAGTTGCGGCGTAACTTTCTTGACTCGCCGCTGCTATTGGTACCGGAAGTCTATTGGGATTATTGCCATTCCAACGTGATGGTGATGCAGCGCGTGAAGGGCACCCCCATCAGCCATGTGGCGAAACTGCGCGAACAGGGTATAGACATCCCCAGACTTGCCCGCGTCGGGGTGGAAATCTTTTTCACCCAGGTATTCCGCGACGGTTATTTCCATGCCGATATGCACCCCGGCAACATTTTTGTCGGCAGCGATGGCCGCTACATTGCGGTCGATTTCGGCATCATGGGGACGCTCACTGACGAGGATAAGAATTACCTGGCACAGAATTTCCTGGCGTTCTTCCGCCGCGACTACAAGCGCGTGGCGCAGGCACACGTCGAAGCGGGCTGGGCGCCAAAGAATACGCGGGTAGATGACTTTGAAACCGCGATCCGTGCCGTGTGCGAGCCGATCTTTGACAAACCGCTGAAGGAGATTTCCTTTGGCCACGTGCTGTTGCAGTTGTTCCAGACTTCGCGCCGCTTCAACGTAGAAATCCAGCCGCAACTGGTGCTGTTGCAAAAAACACTGCTGAATATCGAAGGACTGGGGCGTGATCTCGACCCTGATCTCGATCTGTGGACAACTGCTAAACCGTACCTGGAGAACTGGATGTCGGAGCAAATCGGCTGGCGTGGACTGGTTCGTCGCCTGGGCAAGGAAATACCCAACTGGGCAGTGCTGTTGCCACAGTTCCCGCGCCTGCTGCACCATGCCCTGAGCGACAACCGCACGCAGATGCTGGAAGAGAAAATGACCGAATTGCTCATCGAAGAAAAACGCCAGAGCCGTTTGCTGTCTGTGCTCGTGCTGCTGTTGGCAACATTATTACTCTGGCATATGTGGTGACAGGGATAGGCTAGGTTAATCCATCATGGCGCTACTTGAAATCCATAATGTGACACGGCGCTTTGGCGATTTCACCGCAGTAGACAACGTCAGCATCAGTATCAAAGCGGGTGAATTCTTCACTCTGCTGGGGCCTTCTGGTTGCGGCAAAACCACACTGCTGCGCATGATCGCCGGATTCGATCTGCCCGACTCCGGCCAGATCCTGCTGGACGGCAAGGATATGGTTGGCACCCCGCCGGAAAAACGCCCCATTCATACCGTGTTCCAGAGTTATGCGCTGTTTCCGCACATGACCGTAGCAGACAATATCGCTTTTCCTCTCAAGATGGCCGGCACAACACCTGATGAAATCAGATCCAGAGTCAGGGAAGCCATGGACGATGTGCGCCTGTCAAATTTCGGCAACCGTTTTCCCCAGGAGTTATCAGGCGGACAGAAGCAACGCGTAGCATTTGCCAGGGGACTGGTCAATCGCCCGCGCCTGCTGCTGCTAGATGAACCGCTGGGGGCGCTGGATGCGAAGTTGCGGGAGGAGATGCAGATCGAGTTGATCAATCTGCAGAAAGAAAGGGGGGTCACATTCGTGTTCATCACCCACGCCCAGAATGAGGCGCTGGCACTGTCGCACCGCATTGCAGTGATGAACCAGGGCAAGATCGAGCAGCTTGACGAACCCTCCAGAATTTACGGTTTCCCCAGAAACCGTTTTGTTGCCGACTTCATCGGCAAAATCAGCATTATGAACGCGCAAGTGCTGGAGACCGCTCCATCGCATTTAACACTCAGCGTGGCAGGACTCGGTGAAGTAACCGCCCCCAGCAAGGAAGATGTCAAAGTGGGGGATACGGGAGTGCTGGCGATACGCCCGGAACAGGTGCGAATTTCGCATCACGCGGAGGAAGTGGAACTGAAAAACCACTTCATCGGCAAGGTGCAGGGCTTTCTCTACGTGGGCGATGTCACCACTTATATCGTGGAACTCCCCAACGGTGCCCGCATCGAAGCCCTGCTGCCCAATTCCGCACCGGGACGAGCCAAGTTTTTTGAGGCGGGTGATCCGGTGGCAGTCTCCTGGCGGCATGATGCCGGCACTTTTCTCAATGATTAAAGGCAACACCAAAGCAAACCGCACCGCCAAATGGCTGGTAAGCGGACCGCCCCTGCTGTTCCTGCTGGTGTTTTTTGTCGCCCCCAGTCTGATCATGCTGTTCACCTCGCTGCGCCTCCCCGGTGAGTTCGGTGGCCTGGCCCCCATCGCAGCGCCTGCGGAAGCAGTTCACGGCGAATACGGCCTGACACTGGAAACCTACCAGTTCTTTTTCAGCGATATTCTGTACGCCGAAATCTTCCTCAAATCCTTTGCTGTTGCCGCAGCCAGCACACTGATCTGTCTCATCATGGCCTATCCGTTGGCACTGTTGATCGCGCGCAGCGAAAAACGTTTTCGCAACCTGATGGTGCTGCTGGTAGTGCTGCCGTTCGCCAGCAACTTCCTCATCCGTATTTATGCCTGGATGATTATCCTCGGCCCCGAATCGGTGTTCAGTCATTTTATCAATGCGTTTCTGGGCGCATTCGGGATCGCCCCAGTGACATTGCTGTTCTCGCCGTTCGCAGTACTGGTGGGCATGGTTTATGTGCATCTGCCGTTCATGGTGCTGCCGCTCTACACCAATCTGGAGAAACACGATCCGGCGCTGCTGGATGCAGCACAGGATCTGGGCGCCAATGCCTGGCAACGTTTCTGGCGCGTCACCTGGCCATTGTCGCTGCCGGGCGTGTTCTCAGGCGCGGCGCTGGTATTCATCCCGGTGCTGGGCATGTTCGCGGTGCCGGATATACTCGGCGGTACCGGCGACATCCTCATCGGCAACCTGATCAAGGATCAATTCCTCGGCACCCGCGACTGGCCTTTTGGTTCAACGCTATCGATCATGCTGACACTGGCGGTACTGGCCATCACCGGATTGGCCGCATGGTTCGCACGGCCTGCCACCATCGCGGAGAGATAAAGCATGCGACGCAGCAATATCTGGTTATGGTCCGCAGCGGCGCTGGCTTATGCTTTTCTCTACATCCCGCTGATCATCGTGGTGGTGTATTCCTTCAACGATTCCAAGCTGAACGCCGAGTGGGTAGGTTTCACACTATCCTGGTATGTGGCGCTGTTCAACAACCAGGAAATGCTCACCGCCGCGCGCAATTCACTGACCATCGCTGTCAGCGCAAGTTTTTGTGCCACCATACTCGGCACTATGGCTGGTCTGGCGATACACCGCTACAAGCTTAAATTTCTGCCGGTGCTGGTGTTCACGCCAGTAGCGATGCCAGAAATTCTGCTGGGGGTGGCATTGCTGTTATTCTTTCTGCAAGTACTCAACCTCACGCTCGGCATGATCTCCATCATCATCGCGCATACCACCTTCTGTATCGGCTTTGTCGCCATCATCGTGCGGGCACGGCTGCAAGGCATGGACGAAAGCATCTTTGAAGCGGCACGCGATCTGGGCGCATCCCCCTGGCAGACTTTCCGCCTGATCACACTGCCACTGATCATGCCGGCAGTGGTTGCGGGGGCGCTGATGTCGTTCACCTTGTCGATCGATGACTTCGTCATCACCTTCTTCACCAAAGGCGTGGGCGAACCGATACTGCCGATTCAGATTTATACCATGATCAAGGTCGCGGTGACGCCGGAAGTAAATGCCATCTCCACTCTGTTGATGCTGCTCACATTGACCATGATCATCATTGCCGCCAAGCTGGATTCAGGTGTGCTACGCCGGGAAGCGAAATAATGAATCCACCCGGCCGCTCAACGGCGCTGCTCGCGCTGCTGTTGTCAGTGCTGCTGCTTGCAGGCTGCAGCAGCCAGGAACAGAACGCCACCACCAGCGGAGAAAATGTCCTGCATCTATTCAACTGGAATAACTACATCGCGCCGGCAACGGTCAAGCGCTTCGAACAATCCTGCAACTGCAGGCTTTCGCAGGATTATTATGCTGACAATGAAGAAATGCTGGCGAAGCTGGCGGCAGGCGCAAGCGGCTACGATCTGATCGTGCCCACCGGCAACGCCATGGATACCCTGATCCGCCAGGGTGTGCTGAAGCAGCTGGATAAATCTCTTCTGCCCAACCTCAAGAATATCAACCCGGCGTATCTCAACAGCGCGTTCGATCCGGGCAACAAATATTCCGTCCCCTATGCTTATACCCTTACGTTGCTCGGCTTCAATCAGGAGAAAGTAAAGGAGCTGGGGCTGCCCACCGACACCTGGGCAATCATTTTCGAGCCAAAATATCTGGAAAAAATCAAAGGGCGCGTGACCGTACTGGATAGCCAGCGCGAGCTGATGGCGGCTGCGCTCAAGTATCTGGGTTACTCGGTCAATGATGCCGACGAGCAGCACTGGCAACAGGCCAGAGACTTGATTCTGCGTGCCAAACCCTACTGGGCAGCTTTCAGCAACACCAGTTATGTCAAGGAACTGGCGGTGGGAAATCTGTGGGTGGCGCATGGCTACTCCAACGACATGTTTCAGGCGGCACTCGATGCCAGAAAGACCGGGCGCAAATTCGGCATCGGCTACTCGACGCCAAAAGAAGGTGCCGTGCTGGCGCTTGACAGCATAGTGCTGCATCAAAGTGGAACACGTCCCGACCTTGCCCATCAATTCATCAATTTCATGCTGGCCGGAAAAAACTCTGCGGAACTCACCAACCTGACTGGCGCCGGCAATCCCAATATGGATGCAATCCAGTTCATCCAGCCGGAAATCGCCGACAACAAAGCGATCTTCCCCGACCGGGAATTGCTCGCCCGGCTGGAAATGCTGCAAGACTTCGACCGCAAGCAGCGACGACTATTAAGCCGGTTATGGACTGAAATAAAATTAAGAAATCTCTAAGGAACCGTTGAACAAGTCCTCCGTGGAGCGCGTTGCAGGCAAAATCGGGATGATTGCAAGGCACGCGACGCAGGTCGTAGCCTGGCCTACGAAGCCAAGGAGCGCAACACCGCAAGCGCCGAATTTTGCCGCAACCCTGCGGGACGGGGCTTTGAGGCGGTCTGCGGTGTCAGGCTCGTAGCGAAGGGAATGGCCATTCGCGTTCTCGCCTTTCGTGCATCCCATCCCGCAAAGCCGCCGTCGCGTCCGCATGGGACTTGTTCAGTGGTTCCCCAGACGAGGCGGGAGAAAAAAATATAGATACGGCATATGACTGACATGTAAGGAAACATTTTTTGTAAGCAACAAAGTATTGTGACGAAATCTGAATTTTTAGAGGTGCTCATATGTCATAGAATGACGCTGTCGCACCGCTGCGCAATGAAGCCAACATGAAATACACCCAGCCAGATCGTCACGGACTCAACACTTATATTTTCCCGGTCTATGTGCTGCTTATCGCCTACGCCAGCCTGTCGCCTTTCACCGGCTGGCGCGTACCGGAAAGCGGTGTATTTCATTTCCTCACTGTCTGGCCGCGCTACATCACGCGCTTCGATGTCCTGATCAACATCCTTGCCTACCTTCCGCTCGGCTTTCTGGCAGCGCTCTCTCTGCGCCGACTGCGCGGCGGAACGCTGATACTGGTCGCTACTGGTGTGGGTGCCGCTATCAGTCTTGGCATGGAAACCCTGCAAGTGTTTGTCCCTGGGCGCATCGCCTCGATCCCCGACCTGCTCACCAACACCGCAGGTAGTCTGGCAGGTGCTACATTGGCACACTCTCTAGGCAGCCGTTCCCACCTTATGCAGAAACTTGTGCTATGGAGAAACCGCTGGTTCCTGTCAGGCCCAATCGCCGATTGGGGACTGGTTCTGCTGGGGCTGTGGCTGTTCATCCAGGCCAACCCTTCGCTACCGCTGATGTGTGTCTGGTCGGGGCAAACCCTTTCTACCGGTCCAGTGCATTTCGATATGCGGTTAACGGCCGCGATCCTGCTCAATACTCTTACGCTTGGCATACTGCTGTCGACAATTCTGCAGCCAGCCCGATCGCTGTGGATCGCAGCGTTGCTCTTCCTCATCGTCTGTGCTGTTATCAAGTGGCTGGCCGCACAAGCCCTGCTGAAACCGGAGGCCCTGTCCCAATGGCTGTCCGCAGAATCTCTGGCTGGAATCGGCTACGCTGCGGTCTTGCTGACACTGGCATTGCGCCTGCAGCTACGCGACCGGATCTGGCTGGCAACGATCTGTCTGATTGCGGGGACTGTGCTAACCATGTTGAATACAGGCAATGGGTTGCCCGAGACAGTATTGCAGTTGTTCGACTGGCGTCATGGCCACTTGCTGAATTTTAACGGCCTCACCCGGCTGCTGGCCGAGCTATGGGCGATCCTGGCACTGCCGTATCTGCTGGTACTTTACTGGAGGCTTTAAATGGGAAAAAGGCGACGGAAAGCCGCTTCAATAACAGGCGCCGTCTGCACATTTAATGATAATCTTCGTACCGTATGGCCCCACATCATGTCGGCATAAAGGCTGCAATGGCAAAAAATAATATCCCGCGTCACGTTGGTTTCATTCCCGATGGAAATCGCCGCTGGGCCATGGATCATGGTCTGCCGAAAGAAGCCGGATATGCTCGTGGTATCGACCCAGGGTTGCTGCTGTACGAGCAATGTAAAGCACGCGGCATCAAGGAAGCTTCCATCTACTGCTTTACCCAGGACAATACCAGGCGGCCTTCCATTCAGAAACAGGCATTCAGCGAGGCCTGTGTTGCATTCGCTTTCGAGGTCGCACGCCGTGGAGCAGCGCTGCTTGTGGTCGGCGATGAAACCTCGAAGCAATTCCCTAAGGCGCTAACAGAATTCCGCCAGCGCCAGGGCGCCGGAATGAAAATCAATCTGCTCGTCAACTATGGCTGGGAATGGGATCTGGCCGGTCTTAAAAACGGCGGCCTGCGTTCAGACGAGGTTTCACGGCTGGATCTGATCGTACGCTGGGGAGGCGGACGCCGATTGAGCGGTTTTCTCCCAGTACAATCGGTCTATGCCGATTTCTATGTCAGGGATGAGTATTGGCCTGATTTTGATCCACAGCATTTTGAGCACGCACTCGCCTGGTTCAAGAATCAGGATCAGACACTCGGCGGGTAATGCCTCATTCTGCTTCGGGGAAGGTCTAATTAAGTCCGTTCGTGGTGAGCATGTCGAACCATAAGTGGAATTAATCAGACTTTACCTGGGTATAATCTTCATTCCACTATTTCCTCGAACATCCTCATGAGCTACTACCGCTACCATGTATTCTTCTGTACCAACCAGCGCGAAGCCGGTGCATTGTGCTGCAACAACCATGGCGCCCAGGCAATGCGCGATTACGCCAAAGAACGCATCAAGGCGCTCAAACTCGACAGCAAAAGCAAGCGGGTGCGGATCAACACGGCAGGGTGTCTGGACCGATGCAACGAAGGCCCGGTAATCGTGGTCTATCCGGAAGAAGTCTGGTACACCTATGTGGACAAGGAAGACATCGACGAAATTATCGAGGAACATCTGAAAAACGGACGCGTGGTCGAGCGGCTGAAGATCTGAAACCTCATTTTCTTCAATTGCAGCAGTGAGCATTCCCCAGAAATTCTTCATCGACGGCCCAGCGGGCAAACTGGAAACAGTACTGGCCGAGCCGGATGCTGCCCGCCCCGGCGGCATTGCTGGCATAGCCGTCATCGCTCATCCCCATCCGCTATACGGCGGCACTATGGACAACAAGATAGTGCATACCCTGTTCAAGGTTTTGCCCGAACTGGGATTTGCTACCGTTAAATTCAATTTTCGCGGTGTCGGCAAGAGTGATGGCGCCTACGATATGGGTGTGGGCGAGGTCGAGGACGTACTTGCAGTGGTCAGGACCATCCGCAGTCAATTCGCTGCCCGGTTTGATAATCTGCCGTTGCTGCTGGCAGGGTTTTCTTTCGGCGGCGCGATCCAGGCGCATGTGGCGCAACGGCTCAATCCGCAGAAACTGGTGATGGTGGCGCCCTCGGTGGAACGGCTGAAAGCACCGCCCGTCGCCGGTCATGCTGCCAGCACGCTGATTATCCACGGTGACCGGGACGATGTGGTTCCGCTGAAATCCGTGCTGGACTGGGCCGCGCCGCAGGAACTGCCGGTAGTGGTAATCCCTGGCGCAGAACATTTCTTTCACGGCCGGCTGCATATCCTCCGGCGCATCGTGCTCGATTCATGCCAGCTCTAAACGTTGACAACCTGATTGATCTCGTTACGGCCAGCGCCCAATCTCAACTGTGCGCGTAAAACTTGGGGGCAGAGTGGGGGTTCTTTTTGATCGGCGAAGTGGGTTAAACTGACCCCCGGAAACTTCCCATCGTTATATCTAAGGGCTAATCATGAAATGGAAGTATTTGTGGCTGGTATTATTATTCGCATTTTCCAGCGCCAATGGCGCCGAGAATGAAGATTACAAAATCTGCGCCGTCGGCGGTTATTTCTCCGGGGCAGATGACAGGTTCCTAAGCGGCTTGGCCGCGCATCTCGCGTCAAAGAAAAAGATTCTCACTAATCCGATATGTATCGCAGTGTGGAAGAATGCTCATGCGTTTGGAGTACATCACTCCAAAACGGGAAAAATTGAAAGCGATGCAGAGGGGATAATTGTCCAGCAGGCCAGTGAATTCAGCGTACAGGTATACGATGCTGTCAGTGCAAGTATCAGCCCCTGAACGCCACCCCATTACTGCAAGCGACCCATTTCGTACTGAATTATCTTCTACCGACCGACCCATGAGATTTCCCTACCTTCAACTGATTACTATTCTGGCTGTGTTGCTCGGATATGGCAGCACTTTTAGCGTGCATGCTGCCGATAAAATGAAATTCGAAACTGATCCGCCACAGCGGCTGGAGGTGCGCTACCGTCTGTTCAAGACCGGAAACATGTGGAATTTCCTGGAACTCGACACCCAGACTGGCCGCCTCTGGCAGGTGCAGTTCAGCGTGGACAACGATAACAATCGGACGCGGACACCGATCAACACAGAGGCTCTGGCAGCCGATGGCAAGAATGGACGCTTTACCTTGTACCCGACCGATAATATGTGGAACTTTCTGATCGTGGATCAAGACGGCGGCCGCATCTGGCAGGCACAGTTCTCCATTGATGATGAGAACCGCGGGATTTTCCCGATACTCGGGTCTGAAGATACGCGCCTTCTGCCTGAGAAATTACTGAAAAATCCCAGATAGGAAGAAAAAGTACAACCCCGGTAGTGGAGCCAGGTAGCCCTTATGCAACGTCTGCTTATTCTGCTCGGTCTGCTGTTGTTGCTGGTGGGACTGGCATGGCCCTGGCTGTCGAAGCTACCCTTTGGACGGCTGCCGGGGGATATCACCATCGAGCGGGAAAACTTCAGCTTTTACTTTCCGTTAATGACAGGTCTGCTGGTGTCGGCACTCTTGTCACTGCTGCTATGGTGGTGGTCACGGAAGTGAGCGCCGGAAATACTTTAGGGGCCCCTTCTTCAGAGGAGATGACTAATTGGATTTATATGAGTCCATGCTGTTCTGGTTCGCCAAGGAATTTGTAAAGGCTATCCTGGGTCTGGGGTTTATTCTGGGAGTGATCTTGCTTTTGCAGTGGATGAGAAGTGATGATTGATTTCAGACTGTGCCTTCAATTGCCATAATGCGTTTGCCCAGGATCTCACTCCGCCAACTGTTACTGCCGCTACTGCTCCTGCTGCTGAGCGGGTGCAGCGTCATCAATATCGCCTACAACAATGTTGATATGGCGATACGCTGGGTTGTCTCCGATTACTTTGATTTCAACACCCACCAGCAGGCGCAGTTCAATCGAGATTTACAGCGTGCACATACCTGGCACCGCCGGGAAGAACTGCCAAAATACGCCATGCTGTGTACCGAGACAGCCAGGCGGGTCGAGGCCGGACTCAAACCGGCTGATCTGGACTGGATGGATAACGCTGTGGAAGCGCGTAGAGAAACACTGATGTATTATGTCGCAGGTGATTTGGCCGGTGTGCTGGGAACCATGGAACCAGCCCAGTTCAGCATCATGGACACGAAGTTCGCCAAAGAAAATGCAAAGTTCCGCAAGGAACATCTTGACGGCACCTCCGAAGCGCTGGAAAAGAAACGCGTGAAGAGATCGCTGGAACGTATCGAAGACTGGGTCGGGACGCTTGAACCGGGCCAGAAAGAGCGGGGCACTGAAATGGTGAAAGCGTTTCCGCAGAACGCCGAGCATCGCTACGCGCACCGCGCCACCCGGCAAAAAATGCTGCGCGAATTGCTCGAAACCAGGCTACCGAAAGACAAGTTGGAAGAAGGTCTCGGGCAATGGCTGACCGATTGGGGAAATGGTCGCAGCGCCGAACACGAGCGGGTCTGGGCACAGTGGGTAAAACAGTTGCGGCAACTGATGCTGGAGCTTGATGCAATGCTGACGCCGAAACAACGCCTGCATTTGACCCAGAAGCTGCATGGCTACGCCAAAGATTTCACCCTGTTGAGCAAGCGCTGAGCCGTAGTGCATAATTCATCCCGACATGACTGAGACCCTCAAGGAGTCAAAATGAATTCCCCAAAGAATTTCATCAAATTAATCGGCATTTCGCTGCTCTTCGCCGCTGGACTTACCGCATGCGACAAGCCGGGACCGGCAGAGACCGCAGGTAAAAAGATAGACCAGACAGTTGGCGAAGCCGGCAAGAAAATAGGCGAAGCGGCCGATAAAGTCGTTGAAAAACTGGGCGAACAAGGCGAGAAAGCTGTCGTGGTCATCGATGATGCTGAGATTACGGCCAAGGTCAAAGCAGCCATTTTTGCCGAACCCGGTCTCAAGACGCTGCAAATCAGTGTTGATACCGTAAAAGGCGTGGTGACATTAAGCGGATCGGTCGACTCGTTGCCAAGTAGCGATATGGCCAAAGTACTGGCGGGTGCGGTGGCTGGCGTAAAAGAGGTTAAAAATCGGCTGGTGATAAAGTTGATCAAATGAAATTGGGTTGTCGCTAACCATATAGTGAGAAATGGCCTCGCAAATTTTCACAGTGCGGTTGCGGGTGTTGATGCAACTTGGTGGTCAGGTAATATGCGTTTGCAATGGTTTTTCTACAGCCTGGTCGAAACCACAAGCAAGGAGTTATTTTGGCAATAACACTAAACCACACCATCGTGCCCTCACATGACAAGGTCGCCTCGGCCAAATTCTATTCGAGAATATTTGGTTTCGAATATATCGGCGAGTTTTCGCATTTTATTGTGGTGAGAGTGAACGACACTTTATGTCTGGATTTTGATAATAAAGAAAAATTCGAATCTCATCACTATGCATTCAAAGTAACTGAGCAGGAATTCGACGAAATATTCAGCCGCCTGGAAGCAGAGGACATCAAGTATGGCAGCGGCCCCTATGAATCAGAAAACATGAAAATCAATCATGATAACGATGGGCGCGGAGTCTATTTTCGTGATGCTAACGGCCATCTTCTGGAAATGTTAACCACCGACTACAAGATAGGGTCATGACTAGCTAAAAGAGATGCTAGCCTCAGTAGTTTGGACCGCAACACTGTGAATCGATGCCTCAGGCCAGACCTCCTGTTCCAGTCAGTACCTTCACCAGTATCAGCCAAATATTTCATGAGACACAACAACTTCAAGCGCGGCACTGCCATTCCGGATATTCCCGCTACCCCTGGTCTTTCCGCTCTGCACAATCTGTGTGATGCGCAATTCGATAATAGTTTCGTGCGCGCGCTGCCCGGCGATGCGGAAACTCACAATGTGTCCCGTGCGGTGCGCAACGCCTGTTATACGCGCGTCGATCCGACCCCAGTACGAGCGCCACGGCTGCTGGCTTGGGCACAACCGGTAGGAGAATTACTCGGCATCTCGCGCCCGGAGTCGCCTGCCGGTCCGGCGGCAGAGGTGCTCGGCGGCAACCGCGTCCTCCCCGGCATGCAGCCCTACGCGGCGCGCTACGGCGGGCATCAGTTCGGCCATTGGGCGGGGCAGCTCGGCGATGGCCGCGCCATCACCCTGGGCGAGATACTCAGTCCGGATGGCAAGCGCTGGGAGTTGCAGCTCAAGGGTGCCGGCAAAACGCCCTATTCGCGCACCGCGGATGGGCGCGCGGTGTTGCGCTCATCGGTGCGCGAGTTTCTATGCAGCGAAGCCATGCATCATCTGGGCGTGCCGACTACCCGAGCGTTGAGTCTGGTGGCGACTGGTGAATCTGTGGTGCGTGACATGTTTTATGATGGCAACCCGCAGGCCGAGATGGGCGCCATCGTCTGCCGCGTCGCACCGTCATTCGTGCGCTTCGGCAACTTTGAGATACTGGCCGCGCACAGTGAGCTGAATGCGCTCAAACGCCTGGCTGACTACGTCATAGGCCAGCATTTTCCCGAACTGGGGGCACCTTCACCTTCAATCTACGCGCGCTGGTTCGAAGAAATCTGCCGTCGCACCGGAACGCTGATAGCCCACTGGATGCGGGTTGGTTTTGTCCACGGCGTGATGAACACCGACAATATGTCGATTCTGGGGCTGACGATCGACTACGGCCCCTACGGCTGGCTGGAGGGTTTTGATCTGCAATGGACACCCAACACTACGGATGCGCAGGGACGGCGTTATTGCTATGGCAACCAGCCAGAGATCGCGCAATGGAATTTGACTCGGCTCGCCACCGCGCTCGCTCCGCTGGTCGGCGACCGCATGGCGCTGGAGCAGGGATTGACTGTCTTTGGCGATACCTTCCACAACGCATGGCGTGAAATGCTGGCCGACAAGCTTGGGCTGGTCACGCTGGGACATGAAGGCGATGACCTACTGCTGAGCGACCTGTTTGACCTGTTGCAGCAGGTTGAGACCGACATGACGCTCTTCTTTCGCGGTCTCATGACCATTCCGGTGAATGGCGCAGCTGACATGCTGGAGGATGCCGCACTGGCCGGGCTGCTGCGTCGCGCGTTCTATACTGAAGAAGTCTTTGCACCCACGCCACTGAGCCAGTTAGCCGGCTGGCTGCGCCGCTATATTGCGCGGGTACGTCTGGATGCGGCGGCTACGGATTTGCCGGAGTTTGTGAACGTGCGTTTGCAGCGGATGCGGCGCGCCAATCCCAAGTACGTCCTGCGCAATTATCTGGCGCAGCAGGCGATCGAAGCGCTGCAGCAGGGCGATGCATCTGTCATGATGCGGCTGATGCAAGTATTGCAACACCCCTACGACGAACAGCCCGCGCATGATGAGCTTGCAAACCGGCGTCCCGAATGGGCGCGTAACAAGCCGGGATGTTCGGCGCTGTCATGCAGTTCGTGAATTCTTGCCGCACAAGGCAGGGGGCGCGCAAATAAAGCGGTTCAGAAGCTCCATAGCGAGATTTCAATCAACACAGTCCTGCCGGTCGCGATAGTCGGTTCCCGACACGAAGCAACCGGTCGACATTCTCCCATTCCGGTCACTCAATGTTACTATGTTCAAGTTTAAAGCTTAAAGGTGGCGGATTCAACTTTGAAGTGCAACTTTTGTAAGGAAATTTGGAGGCGAGCTGCGGTAGTATCGGAGCCTCTTAAACGACCAAGTAAAAGGAGCACAGATGAAGCACTACAATCAGCTCACCAGTGAGCAACGATACCA
>JAUSLF010000061.1 GCA_030646695.1 Nitrosomonadaceae bacterium | reverse complement strand
TGGTATCGTTGCTCACTGGTGAGCTGATTGTAGTGCTTCATCTGTGCTCCTTTTACTTGGTCGTTTAAGAGGCTCCGATACTACCGCAGCTCGCCTCCAAATTTCCTTACAAAAGTTGCACTTCAAAGTTGAATCCGCCTATGATTAATTCCGAGAAGCAGCAAACACCGCCATGATGCACAATCTGACCTCGTCTCCTCGCATTCTCCTGCTAGCTCTGTTATTGTTTTTCGGCATTACTTGCCATGCCGAAAAACCCTCGGTCGGAACAATCACCGCCGCCGAACTCTCTCAAAGATTACAGGAACCCAGGGCGCCCGTTGTCCTTGATGTGCGCACGCCCGGCGAGTATTTGTCAGGCCACATTAACGGTGCGCTGAATGTGCCTCATGATGAACTGGAGCGGCGGCTTGGCGAAATACCAGGAGACATATCCAGCGAGATAGTCGTGTACTGCCAGAGCGGAAGGCGCGCAGGTGTTGCAGAGAAGATACTCGTCGAAAAAGGTTATACGAACATCAGGGATCTGGCTGGCCACTGGCAAAACTGGAACGCTCGCTTGAAATAACGATGCCAACACATTGCATCTGATCCATTCCCGCACCATAAAAAAGGGCAGCCACTTGGCTGCCCTTTTTCATTGCAAACAGCAGCAATCAAACACGTTTCTTGAATTCGTTGGTACGGGTATCGATCTCGATCCTGTCGCCGATTTCAACGAAAGCGGCAACCTGTACCTGAAAGTCATTGCCTTTCAGACGTGCCGCTTTCATTATCTTGCCGGAAGTGTCACCGCGCACGGCCGGCTCAGTATATTCCACTTCACGCACGACGCTGTTCGGCAACTCGACTGAAATTGCCTTGCCGTCGTAGAACGTCACCTGGCAGACATCTTCCATGCCATCGATGAGATAATTCATCACATCGGACATATTGTCCGCTTCGATTTCAAACTGGTTGTATTCGTTATCCATGAATACATACAGCGGGTCAGAAAAATAGCTGTAGGTGCAGTCTTTGCGGTCGAGCACAACCATGTCGAATTTTTCATCGGCTTTGTAAATCGACTCGGCAGTGGTATCGGAGAGAAGGTTTCTCAGCTTCATCTTGACCACCGACGCATTACGGCCGGACTTGGTGAATTCGGCTTTTTGTACCACCATCGGATCGTTGCCGACCATCACGACGTTGCCTGCACGGAGCTCCATTGCGGTTTTCATGTTTCTTCCTGAGAATTTAAGTTTTAATCAGCGAGTTAAGCTCTAAGCGGATGCCACTGCTGGCAATCCGGAATTTTAAAAACCACAGATTATATCTGATTCCGGCTGAATCGCACCAGATTGGATGCCAGATCACCCAAACGGTACAGTTGCTCGGCCCACTTTTCACCATACTGCGTCAACGCAGCCTGATGTGCGGCAAAGGCCGTCCAGGTATTGCCTAGCTGGCCAGTGCCATTCCAGCTATTCCATAAGGCACGCACTGCAACGGCCATGTCCGGCGGCATCCCTGCGGTATAAAGATCGAGAAAGGCATTCAGTTTGACTTGATGTGCGCTGTCCGCTTGCGGGTAGACCTGCCAAATAAACGGTCGTGCCGCCCACTGGGCGCGCACAAATGAATCTTCCCCACGCACAAAATTGATGTCGCAGGCCCACAGCAGCTTGTCATACTCGGTCTGTTCCAGAAACGGGATCAATCGCACCGTCAACTGCCCGGATTGCAACGTCTCGCCAGTAGCGGGAAACTCGACAGCAAAGAAATCTGCAACCGCGTCAACGACTGATCCCTGTGGCACTGGCAACAGCACGGATACAGGCATGGACGAGGCGGCCCATGCTGCAAACAAGTCACGCAGCGGCGCACTGCCATAGCAGAACAGGGAAATGCGCAGCTCTCCTGCCCGGCGCGCCGGTACACCCAGCCGCTGCCAGAACTCTGATTGCGCAACGCTATCGAACGCATTGCGGGCCGGCAATAACCCCTGCTCGCGCAGCAGCCCGCCGGTACCCGCTACAAAACCCGGAAAGAAAAAATATTTTATCAGCGGCAAGCGCGGATGTGGCGACGGCAGGCGGTGACAGCCCGTCACCCAGTTCTCGGCGCTGAGATACTCCAGATTGATCCATACCGGGCGCTGCGGCAAAGCCGCCATTGCAGCGATATAGGCCTCTGGCAGTTCACAGGCAAATGCTTCGATCACGACGTCAGCAGGCTCGATCGTGGAGAATGGCTGCCGCCAGTGGCATACCTCGACCCCTTGCAACTGCTGCCGATCCGCAACCGGGTCGGCATCCGGTGCGATGCGGGCAAAGCTGGCCAGATCGTCTACCCACAGTCTTACTGCCAGCCCATGCGCGAGCGTCAGCTGACGTGCGAGCCGCCAGCAAACACCGACATCGCCGAAGTTGTCGACGACATTACAGAAAATATCCCAGCGTTGCTTCAAGCCTCGTCAGGTTCCGGGTTTTCTGCGGGCTCCGGTTTTGCCCTGGCTCTGGATGGTACGGATTTCTTCTTGCCGACTTTACCGGGAATTTTTGGCGTTTTGCACACCACGTCGGCGTTCTGCGCGCGATGACGTAACGCATGATCCATCAGCACCAGCGCCAGCATCGCTTCGGCGATGGGGGTCGCACGAATGCCGACACAGGGATCGTGTCTGCCGTGGGTTTCCACGATTACCGGCTTGCCCGCCTTGTCGATCGAACGCCGCTCCAGGCGGATGCTAGAAGTGGGCTTGATGGCAAGATTTACGACGATATCCTGGCCGGTGGAAATGCCGCCCAGAATGCCGCCGGCGTTGTTGCTGAGGAAGCCTGTGGGAGTGATTTCGTCGGAGTGTTCGGTGCCTTTCTGCGCGACACTGGCAAACCCCGCACCGATTTCCACACCTTTTACCGCATTGATGCTCATCATCGCGTAAGCAATTTCCGCATCCAGCCGGTCGTATACCGGTTCGCCCCAGCCTACCGGCACGCCTTCCGCCACCACGCTGATTTTTGCACCAACCGAATCGCCGGATTTGCGCAGCTTGTCCATGAACTCTTCAAGGTGCGGCACCAGACTGGCATCAGCGGCAAAAAATGGATTCTGATTCACCATCTTCCATTGTTTGAACGGAATCTCCATCGGCCCCAATTGTGCCAGATAGCCGCGTATCACCACGCCGTATTTTTCACTCAACCACTTCCTGGCAATGGCCGCCGCCGCCACCCGCACCGCAGTTTCGCGCGCGGAGGAACGCCCGCCGCCGCGGTAGTCGCGTATGCCATATTTCTGCCAATAGCTATAGTCCGCGTGCCCAGGGCGGAAGGTATTCATGATCTTGCTGTAATCCTTGCTGCGCTGATCTTCATTGCGGATCAATAGCGCAATCGGCGTGCCGGTGGTTTTCCCCTCGAACACGCCGGAGAGGATTTCCACCGTGTCGGATTCGCGCCGCTGGGTTACATGGCGGGAGGTACCGGGCTTGCGCCGGTCCAGTTCCTGCTGAATGTCCGCGACGGATAATTCCATTCCGGGCGGACAGCCATCGACTACGCAACCAATCGCGGGGCCGTGGGATTCACCGAAGGAAGTGACGCAAAAAAGCTTGCCGAGGGTATTGCCGGACATACTGTTTCTCTCACAAAATCAAGGCGTCAAGTTTAGCATATCCAGGTTAGGACATGCCCTGCAGCATCTCCATTCCCCACGCCACGCCAAAGCCGGTGACATCGCTGCCTACCGCGCCCAGTCCACCCTTGCTGCTGCTGGCAGAGAGGTCCATATGCAGCCACGGCGTATCACCGGCAAAGCGGCTGAGGAAGCGCGTAGCGAGGATGTGGTCCGCCTCACCATCCAGGGTGCATTGCTTGATGTCGGCAATTTTACTTTCCAGATCCGTTTCATAATCGACATCCATTGGAAATGCCCAGATGCGCTCGCCGCTGGATTTTCCTGCTGCCAGCGCCTGCTGCGCCAAGTCATCGCGATTGCTGAAAATGCCGCTGTAACGTGACCCCAGCGCCACGTGCATGCTGCCGGTCAGCGTGGCGAAATCCATCATCACGTCGGGTTTCTGTTTCGCTGCCAGCGTCAATGTGTCAGCCAGCACCATGCGCCCCTCGGCGTCAGTATGCATGATTTCAATGGTGGTACCGTTCAATGCCGTGACGACATCGTTCTGCTTGTAGGCACGGGGACTGATGTGGTTCTGCGCAATGGCGAGCCAGCAATCGATGTTTACCGGCAGATCGGCGCGGGTGGAGGCCAACAGGATGCCCAAAGCCACCGCCGAGCCGTTCATGTCCTCGTGCATCCCATGCATATAGCGCGCCGGCTTCAGATTGTGGCCGCCGGTATCGAAGCAGATACCCTTGCCCACCAATGCCACAGTTTTCTTCGCACCCTTTACGCGTCGCTGCAAATATATGATGGCAGCGTCTTCCGGGTCGCTGCCCTGGGCCACTGCGACAAATGCGCCCGCGCCCATCTTGCGCAACGCCTTGAGGTCAAATTCCTGGTGCTTCCAGCCTTCACTGGCTGCGAGTTTCTTGACGCGTTTGCGATAGGCCCCCGGCGTCAGTTCATTCGGCGGCAGTACCGTCAATTCACGCGTGAGCAGGTTGCCTTCCGCCTTGGCGCGCAGCAACGCAAAATTATCGGCTTCTTTGTGCCCGTACAGCACGATTCCGGTGAGCGCTTTCCTGCCCGGTTTCTTCTTGCCGGTTTTCCGCGACGGCAGTATCGCACCGTTGACCCACGCGGCATACACCGCCAATTCCGCAAATGCGCGCTTCTGACCGGCATCGCCGTAAACCGCAAGATGTATCTCTGCCGGATTCTCTTCCAGCAGCAATTGCACGGCTTTGCGCACGCAGGTTTGCTGCTCGTATCTGGATTTGCTCAAGTCCGGCATGACCCAGGCACACAACGCACCGCTCTTGAGATTGGCGCTCACCGGTGCCTCGCTGATTTCGTCCGGTTTCATCTTGCGCCGCGACAATAAGGTCTCCAACACGTCTCTACCCGGAAAATCAGGTCTATCCGGGAATTTATCCGATGACTTGTCCAATTTCGGCAATATCACCAGAATGTGTGTTGCCTTGGTGGAATGGCTTAGGGGTGAAGCATTCTGTGTCAGTGTCGCAAGCATTGGCGGCTGTCCCGTGAAATATCAGTTATCATTATATACGCCATGTGCCATTTTACTTGATGTAGCTTTTTGCCCCAGGCTGCCCGCTGACCTCCGACTTCCGACCTCCCATGCGCCAATACCTCGACCTGATGCAATACGTGCGCAAGCACGGACACAAGAAATCCGACCGCACCGGCACCGGCACACTTTCCGTATTTGGCTACCAGATGCGCTTTGATTTGTCGGAGGGATTTCCGCTGGTTACCACCAAGAAATGCCATTTGAAATCCATCATTCATGAATTGCTGTGGTTCCTGCAAGGCAACACCAATATTAAATATCTCAAGGACAACGGGGTTTCCATCTGGGATGAATGGGCCGACCTGAACGGCGATCTGGGTCCGATCTATGGGCACCAGTGGCGCTCCTGGCCGGGCGTGGACGGACGATACATCGATCAGATCACGCAGGTGATCGAACAGATCAGGAATACCCCCGACTCGCGGCGCATGATCGTTTCGGCCTGGAATGTGGGTGAGCTGGATAAAATGAAACTGCCGCCTTGCCATGCCTTTTTCCAATTCTATGTCGCCGACGGCAGACTCTCATGCCAGCTTTATCAACGCAGCGCCGATATCTTTCTGGGTGTGCCGTTCAACATCGCCTCCTACGCGCTGCTGACGCTGATGATGGCGCAAGTCTGCGGACTGAAACCTGGCGATTTCGTGCATACCTTCGGTGACGCGCATCTCTATCTCAACCATCTGGAGCAGGTGCAGGAACAACTAGGCCGCGAACCGAGGAAGCTGCCAATGATGCAATTGAATCCGGCAATCAACAGCATATTCGATTTCACCTATGCGGACTTGACCCTGGAAGGCTATGACCCGTACCCACTGATCAAAGCACCGGTTGCGGTATGAACCCACCCTGCTTCTCCATTCTGGTGGCGATGGCAAAAAACCGCATCATCGGCAAGAACAGTGCATTACCGTGGCGGTTGCCCCCTGACCTGAAACGCTTCAAGCAACTCACCATGGGACATCACATCGTCATGGGGCGCAAGACCTATGAATCCATCGGCAGACTATTACCTGGCCGCATCAGCGTCATTGTCACCCGCCAACCTGATTATCAGATCCCGGGCGCCATCGTGGTGGGTTCGATAGCCGAGGCGCTGAAAGTCTGCAGCGAAGGAAAAGAGATGGATCAGGAAAGCTTTGTCATCGGCGGCGCGGAGATCTACCAGCAGGCTCTGGGGTTGTGCCAGCGTATGTATGTCACCGAGATTCAGCAGGAATTCGACGGAGATGTACTATTCCCCGAATTCGACCAGCAGGAATGGCGTGAAATTTCCCGTGAAAAGCATCGACTGGCTGAGGATGATGGGTTGGAATATCATTTTGTGGTGCTTGACCGTAAAACCTGAGTGAACCGCTCTGCCGTAAGCGATGGGCGAAATATTCCAAAAAAATGGCGGAGCGCTACGCTCCGCCATTCTTGTTTACAAGACTCTATTTAGGGTTCCTCTAAAAATTCAAAGTTCTAAACAAGACGAGGCGGGAACAGAAAATGTAGACGCAGCATATGGCCGATATGTAAGGAAATATTTTTTGTGAGCAACAAAGTATTGTGACGAAATCTGGATTTTTAGCAGTGCCCTTTAGATCACTACCACATCCGGCAATGGAAAGCCGTTGAAGTTGCTGGCGTAAGCGGTAGTATAGGCGCCGGCATTGGGAATATAGATGAAATCCCCTTCCTGGATATCTTCCGGCAGCATCTCGTCGCGCATCAGGATGTCCACCGAATCGCAGGTTGGTCCGGCAACGCACCAGGAAATATCCTGTCCCTTGCGGTCGGTAAGGATTTCATAGCGCAGGCCTTCGGTGACCTCGATCACGCCGCCAAACATGCCTGCATCCCAATACATCCAGCGTTTGCCGTTGCGGGTGGCAGTACCCACCACGCGGCAGACAAAGTAGGCCGCATCCGATACCAGATAACGTCCTGGCTCGGCCATGATATGGATATTCTCTGGCAAATCGGCGATGGCCGCATTCACCACTTCCCCGATCACTTCAATCGAAGGAATGGGTTTGACATGACGTACCGGGTAGCCGCCACCGATGTTCAGCAGACGCGGATTTAATCCGGCATGGCGCATGTCGGCGAAGACTTTCTTTGCGCGTGTGATCCCTTCCTGCCAGTTCTGTGGATTACGGCACTGCGAACCGACATGAAAGGTTACTCCGGCGAGATCCGCCTTGAGTTTAACTGCCTCGAGGATGATCTCTTTGATCTCGGCGGCATGTGTACCGAATTTGCCTGCCAGCGGCCAATCACTGCCGATGTTGGGGGTATCGATGCGCATATACATCTTTGCGTCCGGCTTGACGCTGACGATTTTGCGCAACTCTTCCACGCTGTCCAGCACGTACCATTCGACACCTTTGGCAGCGGCATATTCCAGATATGCCCGCGACTTCATCGGATTGCTGTAATAGATTTCTGCAGCCGGCACACCCAGACTGAGCAGGAGGTCCAGCTCGGCAATAGAGGCGATTTCAAAACCCGTACCTTCCTCGATCAGCGCTTGCAGCACGCGTGGATCGGGATTGGCCTTGACTGCGTAGTGCGGATGCACACGCGGCATGACAGCTTTGAAGCGGCGGGCTTTGTTGCGGACAATATTGCTGTCAACCAGCAGGAACGGCTTGCTGTAGCCCTTTTGCAGGGCTGCCCGGACATGTTCAAAATCCAGGCTGACTTCAGGATGGGTGTCGAATATAACTTCGGCTTCTACTTTTTTTCGTAGAGCGGCAGTACGTGTTTGCATGAGAGTCTTCCTCCGGGAGGCGCTACGTTTCGGGAATATGAATATTGACCAGATCAACCGGGCCGAAGTAGTTTGCTTTGCTTTTCATGATGACCTCCTGTGCTTTATTGATTGAGAGCTGCGAAAAAACCGGATTATAGACCGCATTCCAGTGGAATCAAGTGTTTTTTTAGGCCAAAGAGAAGATGCTGCGACCCGTTGGCAACGCTGCTAAAAAAACCATTTCATATCAGATAATTATGACAAACATGAGGGGAAGCTATTGGGGTCCGGGGGCGGCGCAACCACAACAGTTTGCGCTTTGCGGCAAGAACACTGCAACTGTACAGGGTATGCCGCGCCCATCGAGGTGCCCTAGATTTTCGGCAGGGTCACACCATGCTGACCCTGATATTTTCCGCCGCGATCCTTGTACGAAATCTCGCATACTTCATCGGATTCAAAAAAGATCACTTGAGCCACGCCCTCGTTCGCGTAGATCTTGGCGGGCAGCGGGGTCGTGTTGGAAAATTCCAGGGTTACAAACCCTTCCCACTCCGGCTCGAACGGGGTGACGTTGACGATGATGCCGCAGCGGGCATAAGTGGATTTGCCGAGACAGATGGTCAGCACGTTGCGCGGGATGCGGAAATATTCGATGGTGCGCGCCAGCGCAAAGGAATTAGGCGGGATGATGCAGACATCGTTTTTCACGTCAACGAAGGAATTGGCATCGAAATTCTTCGGGTCGACGATGGTCGAATTGATGTTGGTGAACAGCTTGAACTCATCCGAGCAGCGGATATCGTAGCCGTAGCTCGAGGTGCCGTAGGAGACGATCTTACGGCCATTCTGCTGCTTGACCTGATTGGGTTCGAACGGTTCGATCATGCCGTGCTCCGTCGCCATGCGGCGGATCCACTTGTCTGATTTTATGGTCATGGGTTCAGTTATCCTCGATCACGATCTTGGCGAACAGCTCGGAGTAATCCTGCGACAATTCGTCAACCTTCACTGCGATGCGCCGCGCAATGCCGCGATAAATCCCTGCCACGCGTCCGTCGGGATCCGCTACCACGGTGGGCGTACCGGAATCAGTCTGCTCGCGGATTTTGATGTCGAGCGGCAATGCTCCCAGAAACTCCGTGTCGTAGTCCTTGCACATTTTCTCGCCGCCGCCCGTCCCGAAAATATGCTCGGCATGGCCGCAACTGGAGCAGATGTGAATGCTCATGTTCTCGACGATGCCGATGATCGGGATGCCCACTTTCTGGAACATCTTGAGTCCCTTGCGCGCATCCAGCAATGCAATGTCCTGCGGGGTGGTGACGATGACTGCACCCGTGACCGGCACTTTCTGCGCCAGCGTCAGTTGTATGTCGCCGGTGCCGGGCGGCATGTCGATGATGAGGTAATCCACATCATGCCAGCGAGTTTCGTTCAATAGCTGTTGCAATGCCTGGGTTACCATCGGCCCGCGCCACACCATGGGTGTGTCCGCATCGATCAGCAGACCGATGGACATGGCCTGGATGCCGTGTGCTTTCATCGGCTCCAGATTCTTGCCATCGAGAGATTCGGGGCGGCCGGTAATACCCAGCATCTGCGGTTGCGAAGGGCCATAGATGTCGGCGTCCAGAATGCCGACGGAAGCGCCTTCCGCAGCCAGCGCCAGCGCCAGGTTGACCGCGGTGGCGGATTTACCCACGCCGCCCTTGCCGGAAGCCACGGCGATGATGTTCTTTATCCCCGGAATGAGCTTCACTCCGCGCTGCACGCTGTGCGGAACAATCTTGCTGGTGACATTGACATTCACGGAGCCGATGCCGGGAATGGTTGCAAGCTTGTCGGCCACCTGTTTGCGGATACTCTCGCTCACGCTCTTGGCTGGATAACCCAGCACGATGTCGAGTGCTACGTTGCTGCCGTCTATTCGGATATTGCGCGCTTCCTTGCTGGTCACATAATCCTTGCCGGTGCTGAGATCGGTGATCTCCTTGAGTACGGACTGCACCTGCTGCTCCGAAATAGCCACTCTGCAACTCCCTTATGCTGAAACGCGAATAGACGCTGAACGCTCCGAATTTTAACAAATATCGGATTGGGTTATACAGTTTGTTACAATCCGCGTTTATCGGATTTCTACAGACAGTTGATGAGCAAGCGAAAAATCCTGGTCACCTCCGCCCTGCCCTATGCCAATGGCAGCATTCATCTCGGCCATCTGGTGGAATACATCCAGACCGACATCTGGGTACGTTTCCAGAAAATGCAAGGACACGAAGTGCATTACGTATGCGCCGATGATACCCACGGCACGCCCATCATGCTGCGCGCCGAAAAAGAGGGCATCACCCCGGAAGCCCTGATCGCGCGGGTACAGAAGGAACACGAACGCGACTTCGCCGGTTTCCACGTCGAATTCGACAACTATTACACCACCCACTCGCCGGAAACTCGCCATTATTCCGAGGATATTTACGCCAAACTGAAAACCGCCGGACTGATAACGTCCCGTGCTGTCGAACAGTTCTACGACCCGGTCAAGCAGATGTTTCTGCCGGACCGCTTCATCAAGGGTGAATGCCCCAAATGCGGCGCCAAAGACCAGTACGGCGATAACTGCGAAGCCTGCGGCGCGGCCTATGCACCCACTGATCTGAAGAACCCGTATTCCGCAGTATCCGGCGCAATCCCGGTAAAAAAGGCCTCGGAGCACTTCTTTTTCAAGCTCTCGGACAACCGTTGCGTGGATTTCCTGCGCGCATGGACGACCTCGGGCACACTACAACCCGAGGCTGCCAACAAAATGCGCGAGTGGCTGGGGGAAGCAGGCGAAAACAAGCTCTCCGACTGGGACATCTCGCGCGACGCACCCTATTTCGGTTTTGAGATCCCGGACGCACCGGGGAAATATTTCTACGTGTGGCTGGATGCGCCGGTTGGCTACATGGGTAGTTTCAGGAAGCTGTGCGACGACAAAGGTATTGATTTCGACGAATTCTGGCAGAAGGACTCAACCGCCGAGCTTTATCACTTCATCGGCAAAGATATACTGTACTTCCACGCACTGTTCTGGCCAGCAATGCTGGAAAACGCCGGTTACCGCACACCCAGCAAAATATTCGCCCACGGTTTCCTCACTGTCAACGGCGAGAAGATGTCCAAGTCACGTGGCACTTTCATCACCGCTGAGAGCTACTTGCAGCAGGGACTGAACCCCGAGTGGCTGCGTTATTACTACGCCGCCAAGCTAAACGCCACCATGGAAGACATCGATCTGAATCTGGAAGATTTTGTCGCACGTGTAAATTCAGATTTAGTGGGAAAGTATATCAATATTGCAAGTCGTGCATCCGGCATTCTGCACAAACATTTCCAAGGAAAAATTGGAAATATGGTATTAGGACTCCATACTCAAGGAATTGGGTCCCCAACTGAAAATATTCGCGAGTATAGGGACGTCGTTTTGGAGAAACTCGTTTTGCATGCTGACTCAATTGCACGGCTGTACGAGCAGCGTCAATACAGTGCAGTAACACGTTTGATCATGGAACTAACCGACAATGTCAATGAGTGGTGGAATGACCTCGCTCCGTGGGAACTTTCAAAAAACTTTAGCAAACCGAAAAATCCTGGTGATCCAGAACTTCTTCTTCGAGTTTGCTCCGTAGTAATCGAATCATTTAGATTGTTAACGCTATACATCAAACCCATTCTGCCGGAATTAACCAAGAATGCAGAAAATTTTCTCGGACTTGATCGAGAACTTAAATTTGAAGATGTAAACCTCCATCTTTCTGAAGGCCATCAAATCAATCCCTACCAACACCTCATAACCCGCATCGACCCAAAGCAAATTGACGCCATGACAGAAGCCAACAAACCCGCCCTCGCACCCACATCGGATACCCATTCGCGAACCCGCCACGCCGAGGCGCAGCAGCACGCTACCGCACCGATCACCGACATCATCTCGATTGATGATTTCACCAAGATAGATTTGCGCGTCGCTCGCATCGTCAACGCTGAGCATGTGGAAGGTGCGGACAAGCTGCTCAAGCTCACGCTGGATATCGGCACGGAGCAACGCACTGTGTTCGCAGGTATCAAATCCGCCTATGACCCGGAAAAACTGAAAGGACGACTGACCGTGATGGTGGCCAATCTCGCGCCACGCAAGATGAAATTCGGCCTGTCGGAAGGGATGGTGCTGGCAGCCGGTGACGGCAATGGGCTGTATCTTCTGGGTCCCGATGAAGGTGCACAGCCCGGGATGCGGATCAAGTAGCAAGCGGCGCGAGCCGGGAGCCAAAAGCGGTCGCGGTCTAGCGCAATTTGTGGTTTACCCACAGGGCTGCAGTAAACAGCAGCACCGCACCGCCCTGGTGCGCAGCCGCCAGCGGCAAGGGAACGACCAGCAGTAGCGTGGCAATACCCAGACTTATCTGCAGCGCCAGCATGGCCAGCAGCAGATTGCAGGCCAACCGGGTCGAAGCTGGAAGCGGCAACTGTCTGGATTTGAACCAGAACAGCGGCACCAGAAACGCCAGCATCCAGGCGATCATGCGATGGTCGAATTGCACCGTTGCCATGTTATCGAAGAAATTGCGATACCACGGCTCCAGCATGAATATCTCCGGTGGAATGAAATGACCGTTCATCAGCGGGAAAGTGTTGTACGCCAGCCCCGCGCGAATGCCCGCAACAAACCCTCCCGATAACACCATGATGAAAATCAGCGAGGTCAGCGCCAGGGAGAATTGGCGCAGGCTGCGCAATCTGTCGTCTCCACGCAATGAGCTCGCAGGAAAAAGCAGTCCCAGCGCCACCCACAGCATCGTGGCATAAATAACGAAAGCCAGTCCCAAGTGGGTTGTCAGGCGGTACTGGCTGACATGGGGATTGTCCACCAGCCCGCTTTTCACCATGTACCAGCCCATCGCCCCTTGCAAACCGCCCAGCAGAAAGATTCCTGCCAGCTTCAGGCCCAATGGCCGGTCGATTCCCTTGCGCGCAACAAAATATATAAATGGAATGAAAAATGCCAGCCCGATGACACGGCCCAGCAAACGGTGAAAGTATTCCCACCAGAAAATGCCCTTGAACTCCTCCAGGCTCATGTCTTGATTGACTTTCTTATACTGCGGGGTCTGATGGTATTTTTCAAAAACCACCTCCCAGTCACTTTGACTGAGCGGGGGGAAGGTGCCGACGATAGGCTGCCACTCGACGATAGAAAGCCCGGAATTGGTAAGACGCGTGACGCCGCCAACCACCACCATGGCAAACACCAGAGCACAGCAGGCTAGCAACCAGACAGCGATGGATTTTTGCATGACGGAATTATCCTAAACCCGGCAGTTGGACGGGGTAGAGTGTACGATTTTTGGTGTGCAGGGCAAGGCGCAACGACGCGGAATGGTCACTCCATTCCAAAGAGTTGCAACACAGCCATGTGCTGCAAAAATCGTGCAATCTGCCCGGTAGTGAACTCACCCAAAAGGTGAAGATCAGGCGCTGAAGAAAATTACTATAGATCATGGCGTTAAACTGAAAAACGAGCGATCAATTGCCGGATTTAGGATTGTCTTGGGAAAATAAGTTGAAACGGATTTTAAGCGTTATTTCGCGCGCATCAGACGTTGCTTGTCACGCACCCACTCTTTCTGCTTCTCGGATTCACGTTTGTCGTGCTGTTTCTTGCCTTTGGCCAGACCGACTTCAAGTTTGATCTTGCCGGCCTTGTAATGCATATCCAGCGGCACCAGAGTGTAGCCAGCGCGCTCCACTCTGCCAATGAGCCGCTCGATTTCCCCGGCATGCAGCAACAGCTTGCGAGTGCGTACCGGATCCGGATCGATATGAGTGGATGCGGTCGGCAGAGGGCTGATGTGGCAGCCGATGAGAAACAATTCACCATTACGGACAATGACATATGCTTCTTTAATCTGCACCCGTCCCGCACGAATCGCCTTGACTTCCCAGCCTTCGAAGACCACGCCTGTTTCGTATCTTTCCTCGATGAAATAATCGTGAAAAGCTTTCTTATTCTGGACGATACTCATGTAGGAGACGAAAGCTGGTGAGTTTCACGCGAATTTCGTGTATTTTAACAGCTTTTCAACGCCACCTCATCGGATCAAGGCAGTTTATCTCATGGCTGAAATTGAAAAATCGGTTCTGGTGGGCTACTCAGCGAGCCGAATGTTCGCATTGGTAGACGCGGTCGAAGACTATCCGAAATTCCTGCCCTGGTGCGGAGGTTCTTCTGTAACGCCACAGGATGAATGCATCATCCATGCGACGGTCATGATTAATTATCTTCACGTCAAGCACAGCTTCACTACCGAGAATACCCGGCAGGTGCCTGAATTAATTGAAATGACGCTGCTGGACGGCCCATTCGAACATCTGGATGGCCACTGGCGCTTTGTGCCCCTGTCAGAGGACGCCTGCAAGGTGGAATTTCGTTTGCATTACACGTTCTCGCACAAAATACTGGAGAAGCTGGTAGGGCCGGTGTTTTTCATTATTGCCAACAACTTCGTGGAAGCCTTCATCCAGCGTGCGGAAGAGGTTTACGGGTATACGTGAACGGACAGATTGAGATCGTAGTCGTCTATGCGCTGCCGCATGATCAGATTGTGCGGCAACTGAACGTACCCGCCGGCACGATGGCGAGACGGGCGGTAGAGCTTTCCGGGATCGGCGGAATATTCCCCGAGATCGATTTATCACAAAGCAAGCTGGGCATATTCGGCAAACTGGTCAAGCCCGAGACAATCCTGCGCGATCGCGACCGGGTGGAAATCTACCGGCCGCTGTCAGTCGACCCCAAGGAAGCGCGCAGAAAGCGCGCGGAAGAAGCCAAGGCGATGAGGAGCGGCGCGCCGAAAACCCTTCATCTGCAGTAAGCGGCAATATCCTTCTGTGCTTCGTCGATGCCTTTCTGGCGAGCGGCATCATCGGCAAAAACAACACCTCCCGCACCGTCAGGCAGACTCACACGCGGAGAGTCGCGAAATACTTTTAATTTGGAGTTGGCCTGGATGCATCTCTCCTTGTTCCGTTCGGCTTCAGCCTGCCGCTCGATCTCAGTTTTTTCCTCAGCAGCACGGCGCTTCTTGAATTCCGTTTCTTTCTCAGCCAGGCCTGCGGGTGCACTCGCCTTGTCAGCGGCCGGCTGTGCTGATCTGGATTTGATATTCAGTTTCTCTTCGGTTGTGGCAACTCCTGGCGGCGGTGGCTGGTCGCTATACTGAGTGGTGCCGTTTTTATCCACCCATTTATAGAATTCCCCATGGGCGGCGAGGCTGAAAGAAAACAACAAAACTGACAACATGAGGTGTCGCATGGTTTCTCCCTGCATACACAGAGCGTTATCCGCCAGTTCTGCGGTCAATGACAAATCGCCAATCTTACCCGGATAATTCCAGTGCGACTCCAGAAAACCGTTTCCATTCCGCTAGAAAATAGTGGTTTTTTCCTATTCGGTCAATGGATTTCCAGATGCTGGCAGCGTTTACGATCAACAGGTTCGTTTGCCTGCAATCCTTTGGTTTAGCTATAATGCTGCTTTGTAAAGGATCATTATCATGCGACTGGTTCAGAAAGCACTAACCTTTGACGATGTCTTGCTGCTTCCCGCCCACTCCGTAGTTCTGCCGCGCGACGTAAAACTCGCCACAAAACTAACCCGCAACATTTCTCTCAATATTCCACTGGTATCAGCCGCCATGGATACGGTTACCGAGTCGCGGCTTGCCATTGCCCTTGCCCAGGAGGGCGGCATCGGCATCATCCACAAGAATATGCCGACAGAATCTCAGGCAGCCCATGTCGCCAAGGTCAAGCGCTTTGAAAGCGGCGTGGTGAAAGACCCGATTACCATTCCTCCGAGCATGACAGTGCGGGAAGTGCTCAACCTCACCCGTCAATACAAGATCTCGGGTCTGCCGGTAGTGGAAGGCGCCAGAGTGGTCGGCATCGTCACCAACCGGGACCTGCGCTTTGAAACCAACCTGGACCAGCCCATCAGAAACATCATGACGCCGAAAGAGCGTTTGATAACAGTGAAGGAAGGTACCAGCCGTGAAGAAGCAATGGCGCTGCTGCACCAGCACCGGTTGGAGAGAGTGTTGGTGGTGAATGCCGATTTTGAATTGTGCGGACTGATCACCGTCAAGGATATCATCAAGACATCCGAACACCCCAACGCCTGCAAGGATGACCTCGGACGTCTGCGTGTAGGTGCAGCCATCGGCGTGGGTGAGGGCAGCGACGAGCGCGCCGAAGCGCTGGCCGAGGCGGGTGTAGACGTGCTCATCGTGGATACCGCACACGGTCATTCCCAGGGCGTGCTTGAGCGGGTGCAATGGGTCAAGAAACGCTTTCCACATATCCAGGTTATTGGCGGAAATATTGCCACCGCTGCCGCTGCCAAAGCGCTGGTGGATTACGGTGCTGATGGCGTGAAAGTCGGAATCGGTCCCGGATCGATTTGCACTACGCGCATCGTTGCCGGGGTGGGAGTGCCGCAAATTACCGCAATCCAGAATGTAGCCACTGCACTGAACGGAACGGGCGTACCGATGATCGCCGATGGTGGCATCCGCTACTCCGGTGATATTGCCAAGGCGATCGCCGCCGGCGCCAACTCGGTCATGCTGGGCGGATTATTCGCAGGCACCGAGGAGTCGCCCGGAGATATCGAACTGTTTCAGGGACGATCCTACAAAACCTACCGTGGCATGGGTTCACTTTCCGCCATGCAGCAAGGCTCCAGCGACCGTTATTTCCAGCAGGCCGAGCAAGACGCTGAGAAGCTGGTACCTGAAGGCGTCGAAGGCCGCGTTCCTTTCAAAGGCAGCGTAATCGCGGTGATCCACCAGCTCATAGGCGGTGTGCGCTCAGGCATGGGTTATCTCGGCTGTGGCACAATTGATGAAATGCACAGCAAAGCCGAGTTTGTCGAAATCACCTCCGCTGGTATTCGGGAATCCCACGTGCATAACGTGCAGATCACCAAGGAAGCGCCGAATTACCACGTGGAATAGGGGCCAATGCATCAAAAAATCCTCATCCTCGATTTCGGCTCCCAGTACACGCAGCTGATCGCCCGCCGGGTGCGGGAGACTAACGTTTATTGCGAGCTTCATCCTTATGACGTAACCGATCAATTCATCCGTGAATTCTCGCCCAGAGGCATCATCCTCTCCGGCGGGCCCTCCTCCGTCACCGAAGAAGAAACACCACGCGCCCCGCAATGTGTATTCGAGCTGGACATCCCGGTGTTGGGCATCTGCTACGGCATGCAGACCATGGCGGCGCAACTGGGGGGTGCAGTCGAAACTTCCAAAGTACGTGAATTCGGTTACGCTGAAATACAGGCGCAAGAACGCACTGCGCTGTTGGCGGACATTCATGACCGTGCCGATACGCAAGGTCACGGCTTGCTGGATGTGTGGATGAGTCATGGCGACAAGGTGACTGCACTGCCTCCCGGCTTCAAGGTGATGGCAAGCAATGCTGCCTCACCCATCGCAGCCATGGCCGATGAAACGCACAAATTCTATGGCGTACAGTTCCACCCCGAAGTCACCCACACTCTACAAGGCAAAGCCATCATCGAGCGATTCGTCCATGATATTTGCGGTGTCGGTTATGACTGGAACATGCCCGATTATGTGGAAGAAGCCATCGGCAAAATCCGCTCCAGGGTGGGCAGTGATGAAGTCATTCTGGGTTTATCCGGTGGCGTGGATTCATCGGTGGCAGCAGCGCTGATCCAGCGTGCCATCGGTGAACAGCTTACCTGCGTATTTGTAGACAATGGCTTGCTGCGGTTGAATGAGGCCAAGCAGGTGATGGACACCTTCTCCAAAAACCTGGGATTGAAAGTTATCCACGTCGATGCGAGCGAGGAATTTCTCAAGCACCTGCAAGGCGTCACCGATCCGGAGCAAAAACGCCGCATTATCGGGCGTGAATTTGTCGAAGTGTTTCAGCGCGAATCAGCCAAAATCGCCAATGCCAAGTGGCTCGCACAGGGAACGATTTACCCAGATGTAATCGAATCCGCCGGCGGCAAAACCAAAAAAGCACACACCATCAAGTCGCACCACAATGTCGGCGGTCTACCCGATACGCTGCATCTGAAATTACTGGAACCGTTACGTGAATTGTTCAAGGATGAAGTGCGCGAACTCGGGCTGGCGCTGGGATTGCCGCATGACATGGTATTTCGTCATCCTTTCCCTGGCCCCGGTCTGGGAGTGCGTATTCTGGGTGAAGTAAAGCACGAATATGCTGAGCTATTGCGGCGCGCGGATGCGATCTTTATCGAAGAGCTGCGTGCTTCCGGCTGGTATGAAAAAACTTCGCAAGCCTTCAGCGTGTTTCTGCCAGTGAAATCGGTAGGGGTGATGGGTGATGGCCGCACCTATGATTACGTGGTGGCGTTAAGAGCCGTCCAAACCCAGGATTTTATGACTGCGCATTGGGCGGAGCTGCCTTATGCCTTGCTGGGCAAGGTTTCCAATCGCATCATCAATGAAGTGCGCGGCATTAACCGTGTGGTCTACGATATCTCTGGAAAGCCGCCTGCAACGATTGAGTGGGAATGATAAAACGTTAGTTTTTGACTTTCGGTAACAATCGAAAAACCAATGAAACCCATTGAGAGATCAAGGGAGTTTTCTTTTTCTGCTATCAAAGACTATGATTTGCATCCTGCCCCTGATGGCGGTATATTTGGCGGTATCAGCGAGGACTTGAATCTGTTTCGCAAAATCGAGGGGTAGAGTGAATAGGTGCAGCAATTTCCCTAGCTCCTTGTCTCCTAGCTCCTTTGCCTGAATTATTAAAATTGGTTTACAATGCGTCCACTTTGACGCACCAGAAAACATCAAGCTGTATCTTCACAAGTATGCTGACCATTATTTCAGGGAGAGAAATTATGGAAACCGCAACCATACCTGTACATGCAAAACATTTTGATCGGGAAAAGGCGCTAGAGGTGATTTTATACATCGCCGAAAACCTGACTGCCCCGACCCTGCACGGCATTTCCAAAATTCTTTATCTCGCTGACAAACAGCATCTTCAGGATTTCGGGCGTCTTATCTGTGGCGACCAATACATCGCTATGGAGTATGGGCCGGTTCCCTCTGCAATCTACGACATGATGAAAGTTGCCGCCGGACGCAAAAGCATCGACATTGACTGGGACGAACTTATCAATGATGCCTTTAAGGTGACACAAGGCAGAAACATCAAACCCATTCGCCGCGCAAATATAGGCTTTCTGGCTGAATCCGAAACAAGCTGTATTTCCAGGACCGTTGCAGAATTCGGCGGGAAAACATTCGGTGAGCTGACCGACATTACCCATGATGCCGCATGGAATGAAGCCTCCGAAAATCAATTCATCCCGATTGATGCAATCGCCAAGACCTTGCCGAACGCCAACGATGTAATTGCCTATCTGCGCGCACACTAAATGTCGCCGCTCAGTGACGGGCTACCTGCTGAAGCTCGCAAAAAATTCATCCTTGGAAAACTACTACCTGGACGTGTCGTCCGCTTAGAGGTCAAGTTTCCTGAAAAATCAAAATCAAAATTCCTGGTACTGGTTGCCGAAGATGACCCGGAATATTGGACATTCATCATCAATTCCGAAATCCATTCTTTTGTTCATGCAAGGCCACATCTGCTCCAGTGCCAAGTGAAAGTTGATAAAGCAGAACACCCGTTTCTGCAATACGACTCGCACCTTGCCTGCCATGAAGTATTGAAGCTGCGCAGAGAAGAAGTCATTCAAGCGCTCATGCACGACACCTCTGGGCTGAAAGGCCATATCTCGGGAGCCGTTCGAGAGCAGATCATCGCCGCCGTCAAGTTCGCCCAGACGCTAACTCCAAACGAGAAGCAGCAGATTTTTGACTCGCTAACATCCTGAGCCGAATGCTGGTTTAGTTAAAGAACGCCTGCGCCGCCTCAAGGAAGTCATGGGTGACGCGCACGTTCACATCCTCGCCGATCTCCAGCCTTTCGATTAACTCGTTTTGGTGTCCGAACATCTCCAGCAGTAACGGCTTCAATCCGTCAATATCGAAACTCCACCCGGCCATGCCCGGTTCACCGGCCACGGCCTCACCGGACAATAACAGTGTAAGGACGAGCGGCACGGTCTGGTCGATGCGGCTGGCGAAGAAAGACCAATACGGCCATGCCTCAAACAATTTGGCAAACCATTCCCGCACTTCTGGAATGGCCTCAAGTTCGCGGGGATCGTCGTCGTAGCCGTGGAACACCAGCGTTACCGCACCCTCGGCGCTCATGGCGGAAGAGCGGTCGCTGGACAGGCTCTTAAGCGCGGACAGCACGCCCGATATATCGCCAGCGATGACTGCGGCAGAATCGCAAACGACAATCACTTGCTGGTCATTAACGGGGGAGAAGCGAGGGGTGGGCATTAACGGCTTCGGTAGCTATCATCAAGTTGGTGCATGGCATCGTCGCCTGAGACACGATCCATAACGAGGATGAGTATAGCGCAGTGACGCTATTTATTGCGTTGGGCTATTACGGCGGTAATGCGCTGCGCAGTGATTGTCTGCTTTCAGTTTCAACCCTTTTTCTCTGTTTGGCTGATCTCTTCAAACACCATATCCAGCAAGCTTCCCAGCGAACAATTGAATGCCTGAGCAATTTTGAGAATGGTCGTTAGCGAGGGTTGTTACTGGCCAAGCTCGAGGATGCTGACGTAAGTACGTCGCAAGTCAGCTTCAAAGCCAAGCTGTTCTTGCGTCAATCCCGCTGCAAGCGGTTTAGTACCTTGATGAACTCAACGGCGATGCGTTTGTTTTCGGGGGTGAGTTGTTGAAAGCCTTGGCGAAAGAGGAGAGCTGCATTCGAGCTATCTTTGCTACCGACTTTGGGTTTTGCTTTACTCTTCGAAATCTTCGTCTGTTGGGCGGCGTAGGCATACAAATCCGCCACCGTCATACCAAGTGCCGCAGCGATTTTCTCTACCAGTTCAAGGGCGGGTTGCTGCTGACATCTTTCGATGCGCGACAAATTGCCAGCATTCGTTCCGGCTTCCAGCGCCACATCCTCTTGAGTTGCCCCGCGCTCTAAACGCAATTGCTTGATTGTTTCACCGATTTTCATCCGGCAATTCTGTTTTTATCCTGCTCGTGGCGCAAACTTTATCCGCAAGTAGTTCGTGATAGTATTTGCGTATCCGCAAACTATATCGGCTGGTAATTGCGTATAGACAACATGATGACCACGAAAAACAAGCAGATATAAAAGAGGTAATGTGCAAAATTTACTGAATGACCTGACGCTCCTACTGGAGCAAGACAACCGATTGGTTGCAGAAGACAAGCTGTTAAAAAATAAAGTTGTTGAATTGGCTCTGGCACTTGATCCCGGCCTCATCAAACAATTGTTGAAACACGACGCCATCAGGAAGCATTTCTTTATTGAAGTCGAAGGCGTGCTGGTGTTCGACAAAATCAAATTTCAGCGTTTCGTCAGCAACAAGCAGTTCCTGCCTGATAGCTATACCGCCTTCAAAAACAAAATCGGGTTGACCACCAACGGTGAATATCTTACCGAAAGCAAGGAGGTTGTTCTGTCTTGGCCTTACAAGGATTGCGTGCTCGAAGGCGGGCAGGACAAGGAAGACGCCAAGCGCAACGAAGTATTCTGGAACGAGACTCTGGCACCGGATCAGATTGATCGCTTGCTATCGCCCAAGGCATTGACCGGTTTCAAGCGTTACGACAAAGACGGTGAACACCATGTTGCCGAGTTGTCGCTAAACGACAATCTCATTATCAAAGGCAACAACCTGTTGGCCTTGCATACGCTTAGGAAGACATATGCTGGCAAGGTCAAGTTGATTTATATTGATCCGCCATATAACCCTGACAGTAAGGCAAACACTTTCTGTTACAACAATACTTTTAATCGTTCAACGTGGCTTACATTCATCCAGAATAGACTCGCTGTCGCCAAAGATTTGATGCACAAAGACGGTGTACTTATCGTGGCAATCGACGAGAACGAGCAGGCACATCTTGGTGTGTTGCTGAAAGATATGTTTTCCAATCATGAGGTGCATTGCATCACGATTGTTCATAACCCGCGAGGAGTCCAAGGAACGAATTTCTCATATACGCATGAATATGCTTTTTTTGTAATTCCAAAAGGTAAAAAATCACTTGGGAATAGAAAAATAGAGGAAGAAGACATTGAGCGTTCTAACTTTAGAAATTGGGGGAGTGAGTCGGAAAGGACTGACGCAAAGAATTGTTTCTATCCTGTGATTGTTGAAAATGAAAGAGTTGTTGGATTTGGTGATGTACTAGAAGACGGCCAGCATCCAGAGCAAACAAAAACTCACGGAAATCAATTCTATGTTTATCCGATTGACACAAAGGGTGTTGAGAGAAAGTGGCGTTATGCAAAACAAAGTGCCGACTCCATTAAGCATTTGTTGCATACAAAAAAGACCAAGACAGGGTATGAGATCGAGATTGGCAAAGATTTTGGTACGTATCGTACCGTCTGGATTGACCCCCGCTACGATGCCAATGAATATGGCACGAAAATCGTCAAGTCACTCGTGCCAGATTGTAAATTTGATTTCCCTAAATCGCTCTACAACGTCTATGACTGCCTTTATGCTGTCGTGGCTGAGGACAGGGAAGCGATTGTTCTGGATTTTTTCGGTGGTAGCGGCACAACCGCCCATGCAGTCCTTGAATTGAACAAAGAAGACAGTGGTAATCGAAAGTTTATTCTGTGTGAACAGATGCACTATGTTGAAACGGTCACTAAAAAGCGTGTCAGTAAGGTGATCCAAAACAACGGTGAGGGCAGCTTCGTGTATTGCGAGTTGAGCCAAACCAATCAAGCAATCATAGACTTTGTACAGCAAGCCAAAAACAGCGAAGCTTTGCTAGCAATATGGAAAGATATGCAGGAGCGCGCCTTTCTTTCCTACAAGCTTGATCCCAAAACATTTGATGCAAACAAGAGCGGGTTTGCATCTCTGGCCTTTGCAGATCAGCAACGCTTTCTGGTTGAGGTGTTAGACAAGAACTTGCTATACGTGCCGTACAGCGAAATTGACGATGCAAGCTATGCTGTGTCGGAAGAAGACAAGAAACTGAACCGGCAGTTTTTCAATCTGTGATGGGTGAGCCATGAGCGAAGTAAAACCCCTTTATGAGCTGTTGCAACTGGAGCTTGGCAAAAAAAATATCGAAAAAACAGAATTGCCCAATTGCATTGCAGGCAATCTCAATCCAGCTTTTCCGATGCGCCCGTATCAGCAAAAAGCTTTTCAGTTTTTCCTAAATTATTGGCAAGAAACTTTCGACGGTAAGCCGCGTCAGAACCACCAGTTTCTATTCCATATGGCAACAGGTAGCGGCAAAACGCTGATGATGGCTGGCTTGATTTTGTATTTGTATGAGCAGGGCTTCCGAAATTTTTTGTTCTTCGTGAACAGCACGAACATCATCAACAAAACCCGCGACAATTTCCTGAATGCGCAATCAGGCAAGTATTTGTTTGCCGAGAGCGTGAGTTTTGGCGACAAGCGCGTGAGGGTGCGCGAGGTAGAAAACTTTCAGGCTGCGAATCAGGACGACATCAATATCGTGTTCTCGACCATTCAAGGCTTGCACATGAGCCTGAACACGCCGCGCGAAGATAGCCTGACATACGATGATTTTGAAGATCAGAAAATCGTTCTGATTTCTGATGAGGCGCACCACATCAACGCGGATACCAAGAAGGGGCAGCCGACACAGGACGAAATGTTTGAGGTGATGAGCTGGGAAGGTACGGTAGAGCGCATTTTCAGGGCGCATGAAGATAACCTGTTACTTGAATTTACCGCGACCGTGGATTTAACGGACGAGAATCTTGCGGCAAAATACAAGCCCAAGCTGATATTCGATTACCCGTTAAAAGAGTTCCGCAAGGACGGCTATTCAAAAGAAGTGAAGGTATTGCAGGCAGACCTGCAACCATTTGATCGAGCCGTGCAGGCGGTGCTATTGAGCCAATATCGGCGCAAGATTTTCGAGAAGAACAAGAAGCACATCAAGCCGGTTATATTGTTCAAGTCCAAGACCATCAAGGAGAGCCAAGCATTCTTTGAAGAATTCAGGGATGGCATTCAGGGCTTGCAGGCCAGTACGCTTGATGCGATACGTTCCAAGACGACTGACACAACGCTTGCAAAGATGTTTGCTTACTTCACTGCGCACAACATCACGATGGAAAACCTTGTTATCGAATTGAAAGAGGATTTTGCGGAAGATAAGCTCATCTCGGTGAACAGCAAGGAGGAGAGCGAGGCCAAGCAACTTGCCGTCAATTCGCTGGAAGATGAACGGAATGAATTTCGCGCGGTATTTGCTGTGGACAAGCTCAATGAAGGCTGGGACGTGCTTAACCTGTTTGACATCGTGCGCTTGTATGACACACGCGATAGCAAAGCGGGTAAGGTCGGTAAGACGACCATGAGCGAGGCGCAATTGATAGGACGTGGCGCGCGCTATTGTCCGTTCCAGTTGTCCGACGATCAGCCGCTGTATGGTCGCAAGTTTGATGCAGACCTAGATAGCGAGTTGCGCGTGTGCGAAGAGCTTTATTATCACAGCGCCTACAACCCGAAATATATTCAGGAATTGAACACGGCGTTGCAGGAGTTGGGCATCAAAGCGAAGGAAACGAGGGAACGAAAAATCAGGCTCAAGGATACCTTCAAGGCTACATCGCTCTACAAAGCCGGTCACATTTTTCTAAACAATCAGCAGAAATATGATCGTGCGGACATAGATGGGCTGGATGGCAGCCTGATTAACCAGCGACATAAGGTGCTGTTGCGGACGGGTTATACAAAGTCAACGGTGGCGTTCGAGACGGGTGATGTGGACAAGGCTGGCACAGAGCGGAAATCGAAGGACTACGATCTGTTGAGCTTCGGCATCCCCATCATACGTAAGGCAACACAGCGTCTGGATTTTTACGAGTTTGATAATCTGAAACGGCACTTGCCGAAGCTACGTTCGATGATCGAGCTCATTACATCCGAACGCTATCTTGGCAAAATAAAACTTGAAGTATCCGGCTTGCCCGAGCAGATTGAGAATCTTACGCCAGACGAAAAACTGGATGCTGCAACTCAGATACTGGACGCTATCGCGGGGGTGATTGCATCCGACAAGGTGGAATTTAAGGGAACGAAATCGTTCAAGCCCTACATGCTCAAGGAAAAGTTTACCGACAAGACTTTGAATTTTGCGCTGGATGATAATGGCGATAGGGAATTTGGTAGGTCTATGAATGATGCGGGCGAGACGACTTACCACCTCGATCTGAACAAGCGCGATTGGTATGTGTTCGATGATTGCTTTGGCACGTCTGAAGAAAAACTACTCATCCAGTTTATCGACAAGCGGTATGACGACCTCAAGAAGAAATATTCTGACGTTTACCTGATACGAAACGAGAAGTACTTCAAGCTATACAACTTCGATGATGGCAGGCCGCTGGAGCCAGACTTCGTTTTATATTTGGTTGGAAAAGAGAAGCAGGACACAATGCACTATCAGGTATTCATTGAGCCAAAAGGTTCGCACTTGCTCAAGGCTGACGAGTGGAAGGAAAAGTTTCTCGTCAGCATTAAAGCGAGTTTTGAGATCGAGCAGCTATTCACGAACAAAAAATATGCTGTCTGGGGCTTCCCGTTCTATAACAGCGAATCTCGGGATATGGAATTTACCGGGGCGTTTGAAACACTGCTGGCATGAGTTAATGGAGCGGCGCGTTTCGAGTCATTGAACCGGCACGTAAATACTGTGCAGCTCGTCATTCCGCCGCTCCATCCCTGTTACGGTCAACATCAGGCCACCTTGTTTTTTAGCGGGATAATCATTGCCCCGCGCTGAGCAGCGGCAATGGTGTCAGTCTATGATGTGTGGAGTTGCTCGCGAAGTCGCCGTGTAGTTTTAAAGGTATGGCGACAATGTAGCCATTGATTGGCGCAGACTTGGGCAGCGGATATTTTTGAGGGGGCGGTTGGCGGGATAAAGGGTGCACTCCCGATTCAGAAGAAATAAATACTACGGCTGCCGGTGCAGGCGCCGGTGCTCCTCGCTGCAAAAAAACTCACCTTGTGAGGTGATACTCTCACTTTTCGGCAAATGCACGCTGCAATGGGCGCAGCACACCATATCCTCGCCTGCGGTGGGCGGCGTCTCATCCTGTTTTCTTTTCCCGCGTAAGTGTTTTCTTATTGCCCAGAAAACCAGCACGGCAAGGAGCATAAAGAATATCAGTCTACCCAACGCGATTGTCTCCGTTGCTGCATCAAAATTGGTCGGGGTGAGAGGATTCGAACCTCCGACTCCTGCGTCCCGAACGCAGTACTCTACCAGGCTGAGCTACACCCCGAAAACGATTAATGGTCCCGCTATAAAATTGGGCACCTGTTCTGCAACTTGCCTGCTTCCCTCTGATTATCCCGGCCGGGAAAAGACTTTCGGGATTTCGAGTTTATCGAGGTGCTCTAATAATTCCGTGCCACCGCGAAAACGGCTAATTGTAACAAACATTCTTTGTAATTAGAATTTGGCAGCGATGCAATTGTCGCCGATGCAATATCGGACTCGGCTTGTGCCCGCTGCCGGGCGTAGTCCAGCGCACCGGTCTGCTGGATAACCTGCAACACCGGCTGAAACCCCCCTTCCCCGCCCTGCTCAATGGCGTTGCGTATGATTGCAGCCTGTTCACTTGAGCCCGTTTTCATCGCATAAATCAGTGGCAGTGTAGGTTTGCCTTCAGCCAGGTCATCTCCCAGATTCTTGCCGGTATCATGATAATCACCGGAGTAATCCAGCATGTCGTCAGTCAACTGAAACGCGGTGCCGAGATGCATGCCATAAGCGGCCATTGCCTCTTCCTCTACTGGCGTGGCGTTGCCGAGAATTGCCCCCAGCCGGGTCGCCGCCTCGAACAGCTTGGCAGTTTTGTAACGGATCACCCGCAGATAATTTTCCTCATCGACGTCAGGATTGCGGCAATTGAGCAACTGCAATACTTCACCCTCAGCTATCGTATTGGTGGCGTCGGCCAGCACCTGCATGACGCGCATATTGTCCACTTCCACCATCATCTGGAATGCGCGTGAGTAAAGGAAATCCCCCACCAGTACGCTGGCTGCGTTACCGAACAAGGCATTGGCGGTCGCCTTGCTGCGCCGCAATTCGGACGCATCCACCACGTCGTCGTGCAACAGGGTCGCGGTATGGATGAACTCCACAACCGCCGCAAGATCGTGATGACGTTTGCCCGAATAGTTGAAGGCACCGGCAGACAGAATCACCAGCGCGGGCCGCAGCCGTTTTCCTCCGCTGTTGATGATGTATTCACTTACCTGACGGATGAGCGCCACGTGCGAATAGAGCTTCTCGCGGATAACCTCATCCACGGCACCCATGTCCTGGGCAATTAGACTTCTGATATGTTCAATCGACACGGCGATACCTGCGAAAAAGCTGCCATGTTAGGAACGTCATCACTAGCGTGTCAAGCTCGACAGTACCGACAATTCTGCGTTTTTCGCACAATCCCCATTCGCAACAAGCCTTTGACCTGATGGGTCCGGCTATGTATAATCCGCGCTTTGGTAAAAGCAACATATGGAGTCCGACATGTATGCGGTCATAAAAACCGGCGGGAAACAATACCGCGTTGAAGCCGGCGAAAAACTTAAAATAGAACAGATACCGGCAGATATCGGCAGCGAACTGGTGATTGACCAGGTATTGATGGTCGCTGATGGTGACAAGGTCTCGATGGGAAAACCTCTGGTACTTGGTGCCACGGTCAAGGCGACTGTGCTGGGACAGGGCCGGCACGACAAGGTGCGCATTTTCAAAATGCGCCGGCGCAAGCATTACCAGAAACATCAGGGACATCGGCAGAATTACACCGAGATCCAGATCACCGGCATTTCAGCATAAGGAGAGCTTACCATGGCACATAAAAAAGCAGGCGGCAGCTCCAGAAATGGCCGCGATTCACATTCCAAACGCCTGGGTGTTAAAAGCTACGGTGGCGAACTGATTCCTGCGGGCAGCATCATCATTCGCCAGCGGGGCACCCAGATTCATCCGGGTGACAACGTGGGCATGGGCAAAGACCACACGCTGTTCGCCAAGATTACCGGCAAAGTAAATTTCTATGTAAAAGGCCCGGCACAGCGCAAAACGGTAAGCATCGTACCGGTCTAGAGTTAAGCAAACCACCACGAAAAGCCCTGTCCAGCGCGATAGGGCTTTTTTATTTGTGGCCCCTGAATTGAAAAGAACCATCTCATGAAATTCATAGACGAAGCAGTAATCCAGGCAATTGCCGGCAAAGGCGGCGACGGCTCAGCCAGTTTCCGCCGGGAGAAATTCATCCCGAGGGGAGGACCGGATGGCGGCGACGGCGGGCATGGTGGCAGCATTTTTGCCATTGCCGACCGCAACATCAACACCTTGGTGGATTACCGCTTTGCGCGTATGCATCGTGCCAAAAAAGGCGAGAACGGCCGCGGCGCGGATCGTTACGGCAAGGGTGCCGAGGACATCGTGTTGCGCATGCCGGTCGGCACGGTCATCACCAATATTGCTACCGGGGAGATCATCGCCGATCTCAAGCAGCATCAACAAAAAGCCCTGCTGGCGAAAGGCGGCGCAGGCGGAATCGGCAATCTGCACTTCAAATCCAGCACCAACCGTGCGCCACGTCAATTCACCTTTGGCGAACCTGGACAGGAATTCGATCTTAAGCTGGAACTCAAGGTACTGGCGGATGTAGGGCTCCTGGGTATGCCCAACGCGGGCAAGTCCACTCTGATCCGCGCCGTCTCCGCTGCCCGTCCCAAAGTGGCGGATTACCCTTTCACCACACTGCACCCCAATCTGGGTATGGTACGCGTGGATCAGAACCGTAGTTTCGTAATGGCAGATATCCCCGGCCTGATCGAAGGCGCGGCGGAAGGCGCTGGACTGGGACACCGCTTCCTCAAGCACCTCGTCCGCACCCGCCTGTTGCTGCATTTAGTGGATGTCGCACCGCTGGATGAAAGCATCGATCCCGTGCGTGAGGCCAAAGCTATCGTAAAAGAACTGAGGAAATACGATGAATCTCTCTACGAGAAACCGCGCTGGCTGGTGCTCAATAAAACCGACGTGCTGCCTGCGGATGAGCGCGAAAAGATTTGCAAGAAACTCATCCGCAGTTTGGGCTGGAAGGGGAAAAGCTTTATCATTTCCGCGCTTACCGGCGAAGGCTGCAAGGAACTGACCTACGCCATCATGGAACATCTGGAGCAGGAATCCGGAGAACCTGATGTTGACGTATCAGGCGACTGATTCTTATTTGTTGCAACGTACCAGCGGTTAACTGGATTAATTCGAAACATGGCCATGCAGTCAGTTTTAAAACAATCCCGGCGTATTGTCATCAAAGTCGGCAGTAGCCTCGTCACTAATCAGGGACAGGGACTCGATCATGCCGCACTGTCACGCTGGGCCGCGCAGATTGCCAGACTCAAGCAAATGGGCAAGGAGGTTGTGCTGGTTTCTTCCGGCGCAATAGCCGAAGGCATGCAACGCCTGAACTGGAAAAAACGCCCGCATGCGCTGCACGAGTTGCAGGCTGCTGCCGCAGTCGGGCAAATGGGGTTGGTACAAGCCTACGAGTCCTGCTTCCGCAGCCATGAATTGCAGGCTGCGCAGGTGCTGCTCACGCATGAGGACTTATCCGACCGCAAGCGCTACCTCAACGCCCGCTCGACTCTGACTACGCTACTGAGTTTGAAAGTCATTCCTGTCATCAATGAAAATGACACGGTGGCGACCGACGAGATCCGTTTCGGTGACAATGACACGCTGGCCGCGCTGGTAACCAACCTGATCGAAGCCGATGTGCTGGTGATACTTACCGATCAGGCCGGATTATTCACGGCTGACCCGCGCAAGGATACGCAAGCCAGGCTGATAGACGAAGCCAGGGCCGGCGATCCGGCGCTGGAAGCAATGGCTGGTGGCGTCGGCAGCGATATTGGTCGCGGTGGCATGCTGACCAAGGTGATTGCTGCGAAACGCGCTGCACGTAGCGGTGCGCATACGGTCATCGCATCAGGGCATGAAGCTGAGGTGCTGATCCGCCTTGCCCAGGGAGAAGCCATCGGCACTCAATTGCTGGCGGAAACCATGCCGCTGGCGGCACGCAAACAATGGCTCGCCGATCACCTGCAAATGTGCGGCAAGGTCACGCTGGATGCCGGTGCGGTGAAAGCGCTCATAACCGGCGGCAAGAGCCTGTTGCCGATAGGCGTGACCAACGTCAGCGGTGACTTCGAACGTGGCGAGGTAGTGATTTGCCTTGACCCGGTGGGCCGGGAAATCGCCCGTGGGCTGATTAATTACAGTGCTGTAGAGACCCGGAAAATCCTGCGGCGGGCAAGCAATGAAATTGAGGTCATCCTCGGCTACGTGGACGAACCGGAACTGATTCATCGAGATAATCTGGTTCTGCTCTGAGAAAAGGCAGAATCAGATCAGGATGGAGCTCATCTTCAACTTAGGGAATCCCTGAACAAGCGCTCCGTGCATGCCATCGGCTATTGAATCACGCGTGGATGGCTGCCTCTCTTCAACGCTTGAATAGCCTCTTCCGCATCTTTTACAATACTATTACCCGGGCAGAAGAAATATCTGGAAAGCGCCCGTTGCGCATAATGCTGCGGTATATTTTCAATTTCCTCCCATTTCGATACCCGTGCCCGCACCCAAGTCTTGTCGTCACGCCCAAGGGCGTAGAGCCTTCTTTCAGTATTGTGAAATTTGAACATCAATATTTCCCCTTTCGCTTCCACGCTCGCACACCGCATACCCTCATAGCTTATGTTCATTGCTCCTGCAGGTGATTTGATCACCAGGCTGTAGCGCACTACGCCATCTTCCTCGACCGTGATGGAGGGAACATCAATGTAATGAAGATTCTTGCTGGCAGGACCGGCGTCAAATGGTAGTAGATTTTCCTGTTTTGGGTAGGCGGGCAATTGCGCTTGTAGTTCAACCCAGGTTTTGTTGCCGTCAAATTCTTTATCGAATCCCTTCTGTTCCTTCTGCTCGGCGTACGCTGCAAGCGGCAGGAAGCATAGCAACAACAGAATCCTTTTCATGATGCCACCACCAAGTCATTGAGCAGTGAGTCGCGCACTACAGCATCCACCGGTTCAACCAAGGCTTGATAAGCGGGATGATCAATACCCATGCTCAGGGAGGCACCCTGACGCAGTGCCTGGATCATGCCCTGCGCAAGCTCAAAACGGAGGAAATGCACCGAAGAAGTTTTTTCCTCGGTCTCCCGCTCCAGGTCTTCGTCGGCAATGGCATAAACCACAGCATGGTCTTGCACCCTCACCCATACCGTGTCTTCTATACCGATTAATTTTGCCAGCCTGGCAGCACGCTCAACCGGGTCAGCGTACTCGATCATCATGGTGGCTTTCCAGTTGCTGCCGTCCGGAACCAGCACCCCGTAAGTACGCAGTTCATCAAGTATGCCTTCTTCCTCAAATATTTTCTCCACCCGCAGCATTTCCTGAATTTGATAACGGATGGTCAATTCATCCTCGAAAATAAGCGTGATGTTTTCACCCAGCCGGACTTTGCGGTGTTTCTTGTGCGCCATCACGCGAGCGCGGAATTCCTGCCGCGCTTTGGCATAGGTCTCCAGGGTCATCAGGCTGTCACGGGTAATTTGGGTCATGGTTTCTTTATAACATCAGGGCGAGGCATGCTGCGCCCGGTTATTCGGCTGTAGTTTCTCAGCTCAGTCCGTAGGCAATCCGGATCAGCGTCAGCGGATGTTGTTTCTGCGCTTTGCTCTCGCCCATGCCTTGCTGAATATGACGTCCGGCAATGGCGCAGTCGGAGCTGATGTAGTCAGGGTCAGGCGCCGCCATCTGCTTGAATACCGGTTTGCCGATTTTCATGGAATCGGCGAAATGTTCGCTTTTGACGCCCCAGGTACCGTCATGACCGGAGCAGCGCTCCACCACGCTGACCTGGGTGCCGGGAATCATCTGCAGCAAATCTTTGGTCTTCTGTCCGATGTTCTGCACTCGCAAATGACAGGGGATATGGTAAGACACATTGCCCAGTGGCTGTTTGAAATCGGTCTTGAGCAGACCGTCACGGTTACGCAACATCAGATATTCAAACGGATCGGACATCGCCGCCGCCACCGCTTTCACATCTTCATCATCCGGAAACATCAACGGCAATTCCTGCTTGTACATAAGCGTGCAGGAAGGCACCGGCGTGAGTATCGCATAACCTTCTTGTGCCAGTTTTGCCAGATGGGGAATGTTCACGTTTTTAAGCTGCTTCACCGCATCCAGATCGCCCAGTTCCAGCTTGGGCATCCCGCAACAGGCCTCTTTTTCTACCAGACGCACCGGAATTTCATTGTGTTCAAGTATTTTCAATAAATCGTGACCAATGCCAGGTTCGTTGTAGTTCACATAACAGGTGGAATAAATCGCGACTTTGCCTTGCGTCCTGGCACCGTCCTTCACTGCAAACGACTCATTGATCCTGGCATTTGCGCGGAATTTATGGCTGTCGTACTCGGGCAGTTTGCGCTCGGCATGGATCCCCAGCATGCTGTCCATCAGCTTGCGGGCGGCGGGCGCTTTGTTGATGGCATTTACTGTCTGCACCACCACCGGGATGGTAGCCAGCTTGCCCATCAGGTCGGTGCTGGATAGCAGCTTGTCGCGAAAACTGGTTTGGCCTTTTTTGTATTTGACCGCTTTGGCACGCAGCATCAAATGCGGAAAGTCCACGTTCCACGGATGCGGCGGCACGTAAGGACACTTGGTCATGAAGCACATGTCGCAAAGGTAGCAACGATCCACCACTTCCCAGTATTTCTGCTTCTCGACGCCGTCCAACTCGCCGCTGATGCCTTCATCTATCAGGTCAAACAATCGCGGAAATGCCGTGCACAGGTTGACGCAGCGGCGGCAGCCGTGACAGATGTCAAATACGCGCTGCGCCTCATCGAGCAGCTTGGTTTCGTCGTAAAAATCCGGATTCTTCCAGTCGAGTGGATGGCGCTTTGGCGCCTCCAGACTGCCTTCGCGGGTGGTCATGGGGATGGGGAGAAAAGCTCGGCAGGATCTGCAGGATTACTGCGGACTGACCAGACTGGATACAGGAGTTCCTGTCCGGTCGATCCACTTTCTATAATCCTCTACTAATCAGCGAAGTTATCCAGAGCTTTCTGGAAACGGTTGGCATGGGAGCGCTCGGCTTTGGCCAATGTTTCAAACCAATCGGCAATTTCATCAAAACCTTCATCACGCGCAGACTTGGCCATACCGGGATACATGTCGGTATATTCATGGGTCTCGCCAGCGATGGCCGTTTTCAGATTATCGCGGGAAGCGCCGAAAGGCAGGCCGGTAGCCGGATCGCCGCAGCTTTCCAGATATTCCAGATGGCCGTGGGCATGACCGGTTTCACCTTCAGCGGTGGAACGGAATACTGCCGCCACATCATTCTGACCTTCCACGTCCGCTTTGGCAGCGAAATACAGATAGCGGCGATTGGCCTGGGATTCACCTGCAAAGGCCGCTTTCAAATTGACTTCGGTTTTTGATCCTTTCAATTGCATGATTTTCTCCTATTGATATAACGAGTTGATGATTAAAAATTACACTGGCTAACAGAATATCCGGAATAAAATGACAGGCTCAAATAGCGTGAATTCCAAGATTGCCTATTAAAGACTAGGCTAAAAACTGAGCAGGAAGACTAGCGGAGGGTCTCTGGCTTGTCAACTAACGCATGCGACTACACCCGCCAGTGCGCCATTTCCCGGTGGGTTCAATCACTCTCGATTCATTCTTGCAGAAAACAGGCTGGCCGAAACAATCATTGCCCCGCCCACCCATTCCTTCAGGGTCATGGTCTCATTTGCCAGGAAATACGCGGCAATGGCCGCCACCACCAATTCGAACAACATGATCACGCTGGCCCGATTCGCCGGAATATGGGTCAGGCCGTATTGCATGGTCAGGCTCAGGGCAAACACCACCAGCCCTATCATCAGCATGAGCAGCCACGAACCCGCAGAAATGTCAGCCAGCGCAAACGGAGCAGGCAGCAACAGGCTGTGAGCCAGTCCCACCAACATCACTCCCAGCCATAGCGCCAATGATTTCAACTGGATGCTGTGGTGTTGATCTTTGCGGATCATCACATTCATCAGCGCGAACATGATGCCGCCTGACAATCCCATCCAATCGCCATGGGATGAAGGCAACGGAAAATCGCTTTCCGGCTGCCACAGCATGGTGACCGCACCAGCCAGCGAAATGGCTATTACCAGATAGCCGTGCAGACTCAGCTTCTCGTTCAGCAACAGACGTGCAAACAGGATAGTCCACAGCGGCGCGAGATAAAACAGCAGCAGCACCCGCATCACCTCGCCGTGAATGACACCGAGAATATAGGCCATGTTGGTCCAGCCTGCGAACATGGCGATCCAGAATAGCAGTTGCGGGTCGCCAGCGAATATCTGCGACGCCCGCATACTTTTCCGGAACAGCGCCAGTCCCAGCGCCAAAGCGATGGCATAAGTGATCACTGTTGCGACCTGCCCGCTGATCCCGTCCTGCTCCAGCAGTCGATAGGGATACCACAGCAACCCCCAGATGGCGGCGCCGATAAGCAAAGCTGCTACCGGAAAAACATTTTGCTGGTTTGGTGTGGTTAACAACTCGTCCGGCCTTTATAATTCGGCTTTGCTCAAGCGATGCGGCATTGAAAAGATGATAAGTACGATCTTCCTGACCCGATAATAGTGAATCCCAACCTCAACCATCTACAGCCTTACCCCTTCCAGAAGCTCAACCAGCTGTTCGAAGGAATCACGCCTGACCCGGCCTTCTCGCCCATTAGCCTGCACATAGGCGAACCCAAGCACGCAACGCCCGATTTCATACGCCAGGCGCTGACGCACAATCTCGCGGGACTGGCGCATTATCCCACAACGCTTGGAACCAGGTCGCTGCGCGCGAGCATTGCCGCATGGCTGATGCACCGCTATCACCTGCCTGCCATCAATCCCGACACCGAAATCATTCCGGTCAACGGCAGCCGCGAAGCACTATTTTCTTTCGCTCAAACAGTGATAGACCCATCCCTCCCACAAGCAGCGGTAGTCTGCCCCAACCCGTTTTACCAAATCTACGAAGGTGCCGCTTTGCTGGCCGGAGCTACGCCCTATTTTCTCAATACCTTGCCGGAAAATGATTTTGCGCTCGACTATGCGCAGCTATCCGATGACATCTGGGCGCGCACGCAACTGATTTATGTCTGTTCGCCCGGCAACCCTACCGGCAGAGTGATGTCGATGGACGAATGGCGGCAGCTGTTTGCGCTGTCCGACCGTTACGGCTTCGTCATCGCGGCTGACGAATGTTATTCCGAAATTTATTTCGACGAATCGCGGCCGCCGCTGGGCGCACTGGAAGCTGCACAGCGCCTGGGCCGCAGCGGTTTCCCACGGCTGGTGGTATTCAGCAGCCTGTCGAAACGCTCCAACGTGCCGGGCATGCGTTCCGGTTTCGTTGCCGGAGACGCTGCGATACTGGAAAAATTCCTGCTCTATCGCACTTACCACGGCAGTGCGATGAACCCCGCGGTGCAGGCGGCAAGTGAGGCGGCATGGAATGACGAAGCGCATGTAGTGGAAAATCGCCGCCTGTACCGGGGAAAATTCGCCGAAGCCGCCGCGTTGCTGCCGATAGCCATGCCGGCACCCATACCTGCAGCAGCTTTTTATTTATGGGCAAGAACGCCGGTGAGCGATGTCGAATTCGCCCAACAGCTTTATCGCGATTATAATGTCACGGTTTTACCAGGCAGTTATCTGGCGCGGCAGGCGCACGGCGTCAACCCCGGCGAAAATTTCGTGCGTATCGCACTGGTCGCACCACTGGCGGAATGCGTGGAAGCGATTGATCGCATGAACAGCCTGGTATCCGGTTTGGCGGCACGCCAAAAAAATTGAATCGATAGCGACATCTTTTAAGGAAAATCATGGATCAACTGCAAAGCACCATTGAGGAAGCATTCGAACGCCGTGCCGACATTACCCCGCGTAACGTCGAAGCCAAACTCAAGGAATCCGTCACCCAGGTACTGGATATGCTCGACCGCGGCAAGCTGCGGGTAGCGGAAAAAATCAACGGTGAATGGCACACCCACCAATGGCTCAAGAAAGCCGTGCTGCTGTCTTTTCGCATGGAAGACAACAGCTTCATCAAAGGGGGCTTCTCCAACTATTTCGATAAAGTGCCTTCCAAATTTGCGGATTACAGTTCCAGGGATTTTCGTGACGGCGGCTTCCGCGTGGTGCCGCCGGCAGCCGTGCGCAAGGGCTCGTTTATCGCCAGCAACGTGGTGCTGATGCCCTCCTATGTCAATATTGGCGCTTATGTGGATGAAAACACCATGGTCGATACCTGGGCCACGGTCGGCTCCTGTGCCCAGATCGGCAAGAACGTCCACTTGTCCGGTGGGGTGGGCATAGGCGGCGTGCTGGAGCCAGTACAGGCCAATCCGACCATCATCGAGGACAACTGCTTCATCGGCGCGCGTTCGGAAGTGGTCGAAGGCGTGATCGTCGGCGAGAATTCGGTAATTTCGATGGGCGTGTACATCGGCCAGAGCACCAAGATTTATAACCGCGAAACCGGGGAAGTCAGCTACGGCCGCATCCCGCCAGGATCGGTGGTGGTTTCCGGTAATCTGCCTTCTGCCGATGGCAAATACAGCCTCTACTGCGCGGTGATCGTCAAGCAGGTGGATGCCAAGACCCGCGCCAAGACCGGAATCAATGAGCTGTTGCGCGGAATCTGAACAACTGCCACCGAGTAAACACCCCATGTCCAATGACACGCTGGCCCTCGCGCAGACACTGATAGCCTGCCGCTCACCCACTCCCGACGATGGCGGTTGCCAGGAAATCCTGATCGGCCGTCTGCAGAAACTCGGCTTCCAGATTGAAAGAATGCGCCATGGCGCAGTCGATAATTTGTGGGCACGGCGCGGGACTACAGCGCCGCTGCTGTGCTTTGCCGGTCATACTGATGTGGTACCCACCGGCCCGCTGGAAAAATGGGACAGCGATCCATTCACCCCGGCAATCCGCGACGGCAAACTCTACGGGCGCGGCGCGGCCGACATGAAAGCGTCATTGGCAGCGTTTGTTACCGCGATTGAGGCTTTCGTCGCCGCACACCGCGATCACAACGGCTCGATCGCGCTGCTGATCACCTCGGACGAAGAAGGCATCGCCGTGGATGGCACCGTCAGGGTGGTGGAAACTCTTGAGGCGCGCAACGAGCCGATCGATTATTGCATCGTCGGCGAACCCACCTGCGTGGACCAATTGGGCGATACGGTCAAGAACGGCCGGCGCGGCTCCCTGTCCGGAACCCTGATGGTGAAAGGCATCCAGGGACACATCGCCTATCCTCATCTGGGAAAAAATCCGATCCATCTGGCCGCCCCCGCCATCGCCGAACTGGCGCAAACCGAGTGGGATCAGGGCAATGAATATTTCCCGCCGACCACCTGGCAGATTTCCAACATCAATGGCGGAACCGGCGCCACCAACGTGATTCCCGGTGAAGTCAAAATACTGTTCAATTTCCGCTTCTCCACCGCCAGCACAGTTGAGTCGCTGCGCACCCGGGTGCATGCCATTCTCGACCGGCATGGCCTCGATTACGATTTGCTGTGGGAACTCTCCGGCAAGCCTTATCTCACCCCCAGGGGCAGCTTGGTGGAAGCGATAGGACGCGCGATCAAGAATGTAACCGGGATCGAGCCGCAGCTCTCCACTTCCGGCGGCACCTCCGACGGGCGCTTCATCGCCGACATCTGCCCGCAAGTGGTCGAATTCGGCCCGCGCAACGCCACCATCCACAAGCTCAACGAATGCGTGGAAGTGGACGACGTGGAACGGTTGGCGCAAATCTACCGCCTGACGCTGGAAAATTTGCTGCTGCAGCGATAAAGACATTTTTCTGCCTCTCTACAATATAAAAGCATTCATGTTCAGGACGCCTCTAAAAATTCAAAGTTCTAAACAAGACAAGGCGAGAACAAAAAATGTAGACGCAGCATATGGTTGATATGTAAGGAAACATTTTTTGTGAGCAACGAAATATTGTGACGAAATCTGGATTTTTAGAGGTGGCCTTCACTCAGGCCGAAACCCAACTTCACACCTTCCGCGACTTGCTGCGCTTTGCGGTGAGCCGCTTCAACGAAGCCGGTCTGTTCTTCGGTCACGGCTCGACCAATGCCTACGATGAAGCAGCTTATCTCATCCTGCACACGCTGCATCTGCCGCCCGACCAACTGGAAGCGTTCCTGGATGCGCATCTCACCAGCGCCGAACTGACGCAGGTGTTGAGCATTCTCAAACGCCGCACCCTGGAGAAAATTCCTGCCGCCTATCTCACTCACGAAGCCTGGCTGGGAGACTTCAGTTTTTATGTGGACCAGCGCGTGCTGATACCGCGTTCGTTCATTGCCGAATTGCTGCGCGAGCAGCTCGCGCCGTGGGTGGCCGATCCTGCTGCCATCCATTCCGCGCTGGATCTCTGCACCGGATCGGGATGCCTTGCGATACTGCTCGCGCACGCTTTTGAGTACGCCAAGATAGATGCCACGGATATTTCAAACGAGGCGCTGGAAGTCGCAGGCAAGAACGTGGATGATTACGGCCTGGAACAGAGAATCAATCTGCTGCAATCGGACTTGTTCAGCGCATTGGCGGGGCGCCGCTACGACCTGATCATCAGCAACCCGCCTTATGTCAACGCCGAAGCGATGGCGGCGCTGCCCGCAGAATATCGCCATGAACCGCGTAATGCGCTGGCGAGCGGCGAAGATGGTCTGGAGGCAACGCAGGCAATCCTGCGCGAGGCAGCCAGTCATTTGACCAGCGAGGGAATGCTGATCGTTGAAATCGGCCATAACCGCGTCGCCCTGGAACAGATCTTTCCCCAGACCCCCTTCACCTGGCTCGAAACCAGCGCGGGCGACGGCTTTGTGTTCATGCTGAAACGCGACCATCTTCCCCAATAGTCTGGACAAGCAGCAAACCATATGAACAGCTCCGAGCAAACAATCCTGATGATCATGGCCTACATTTCAACCGGCATCGGATTGATCGGCTATGACTTCGCCACCCCTTTGTCCGAGAGAAAAGCTTATATCAAAGAAGGCAATCTCAAGGCCGGACTTTCCATTCTGTTCTTCTGGCCGGTAACGATCTTGTTTGATGTGTTCGGCATAGGCGGAGCGTGCCGGCAATCCCCGCGCTTTCTGCTGAGTGCTTTCATGCTGGTGGGAACCATGTACTTCTGTGCCATGGTGATTTTCCTGCTGTCGCGCTGGCTTGTCGGTATCAACTGGATAGCATTTATCGCTACGGCCATCATTCTGTTCACGGTCAATCCGATCATCACGGCTCTCGTGCTGCCCCACCATGCAGCACCAGACTCGCAGTGATGCCCTGATCAAATCAAATGCAATTTCAATTCAACTTACTTTAAGGAGCTACCGATGAAAAAAATACTCAAATCACTGCTGGTTCTGTCCGCGCTGTTCTTCTTGTCACCGCAAGCGGCCATGGCAGAAAGCTATCGTGTCAACGCAGGCGAAAAGCTGGTCAGCGGCATCGTCAATGTGGCCACCGGCATCGTTGAGCTGCCTAAAACCGTGATCCTAACCAGCAAGCGTGAAAACCTGCTTTACGGTGTGACCGTCGGAGTGGTCAAAGGCGTCATGCATACGGCTGGCCGCACCTTGATCGGCGCATTGAACGTGGCAACGTTCCTGTTTCCGACCGATCCATGGGTAGAGCCACAGTACGTCTGGGAAGATTTCGGAACGGAAACTTCTTACCGCTACCGGCAGACGCGCTAACCGTCGCTAGTGCGCTTGTGAGAGCAGGGGCGGGGCGGATGATGCAGGGCGCAGAAAACCGTGACCTGTCCCTTATTGTTCTTACAACCCGATGACTCTATTCCAATCTGCGATGTACATATAGATTCTTTGAAACTCGCTCGGCAATAACATTCTGTTATGGGCGATGAAATTTCTTGTTTTTTCCAATTCGTCCATTCGTTGCTTCAGCCAGTGCTGAGAAGGTATTAAAGCTTCGAAGTGCGTCCATTTTTCAAGAATAATTGACGACAAGTGGCCAAAATCAACAAAGCCAAGCGTGTCGGCTTTTTCTCCCTCTAACCAAGAGTCAGAGAATGCAGTTTTTTGACGAGACTCTGCATGTTGCTTGATCTTGGTTGGGAGCTTGTCGATCCAGTTGGCGCCTTCTTTTTCTTCAAGCGTTTCGCGAATCAGAGAACGTACTTCATTTTCAAAACAATGAAGCACTGCATACAGTCTTGCCATTTCAAGAGCATTGTTTCTCCGCACCACACCAAATGCCGACAATGCCTCTGAAAGTAGACGTTCTTCCGCCTGGCCTTGATCTGCTCCGACCTGAATACCGGCAGACTGAAACTGCCCCGCTTCTGATTCAAACATCAGACCACGGAACATGTAGTCCCGCAGGTCCTTTCGCAAATCAGTCAAGGAGATGCTCCTTCAGTGACTTAAAAATGGCGTTAAAAACTTCAATATCTTTTGTCGCTGGTAGGTGAATCTGTATGTTGTAGTGGAGCGATGGGCGGCTGTGTACTTTTGCTGATACTTCTTGTTGAATAGTTGGCATGGATGGCTCCACCGATGCAGATTTAATCTCAACTTTCGGCTCTGGATTTGTAGAGAGATCGGCGAGTTCAAGTAGTGCATAAAACGTATTGGCCATCAGCTTCGCTGTGGTTGGGGATGCATTGTGTGTACTCTTGAACTTTCCCTCGATTAGTTGCCGGTCTGAGGTTGTGGGCTTGGATTTAATAGTGAACAGATCGCCATATGCGTCTCGTATGGCCTCAGCCATTACTCGTTTTGAGTGAGCAGTGTTGCGATATTCATGATATCTGCTCGTTGGCAAGCCATCAGCTGACAAGAATCCTATGGCTTTTAGCAGGGGTATAACAGCTCTATAATTGGATGACGTGTAACCCCAGTCTTTGAGGTGTTGGGAAGTGAACTTATCCGGCGCCGCCCCTTCGGAAATACGTCCAAACAGCTCAGCGAGTTGTCCATAAATCTGCACGTAAGCATTGGTTAAAGACATTCTGTTTTCTCCAGATATTTTCTTACTTACGAATTAACTAGATATGGACAACAAATTTGTTACGCAGCAATGTCGTCTATTTATACACTTGCTGTCAAGCATAAGTCATTTTCCTTTTTTCATTGGGTTGATTGACTATGCTGTTGTTTTTTTATTCCAGCATCCATCCAGAAGAAACCTGCGTAAATTGGGCGCGGCTACGCGTAGCCCGGATAATGGGGATCGTACATTTGTTCTCGCACATATCCGAATATATCTGCGGGCTGTGGTTTGGCGGCAAGACCGCGCTGATATGCAACCTCGGCGACCGCTGCCGCGATCTGCACGGACACTTCACGAATATCCGCCAGGGGCGGATAGAGGCTGCCCTGATCAAGGTCAGCCGGGGTCACTTGCGCTGCCAGCGTGTGAGCGGCGGCAAGGAACATCTCATCGATGATGCGCGTGGCGCCACAGGCTATTGCGCCCAGCCCGACACCCGGAAAAATGTACGAGTTATTGCCCTGACGCGGCACCAGCGTTTTGCCGCCCACCTGCACCGGCGCAAAGGGGCTGCCGCCTGCAAACAGGGCGCGTCCGTCAGTCCCGCTGTAAGCTTGTTCGGCGCTGCATTCCGCTTTTGAGGTGGGGTTGGATAAGGCGAAGACGATGGGTCGTGCGTTGCAATCGGCCATGGCGCGCAGCACTTGCGGCGTAAAGGCACCATCAGCTGCGGCAACGCCGATAATGCCGCTGGGCTGTAGCGTCTTCACCGCTGCCAGAAAATCCCCCACGGGCACATGATCATGCGCGTACGGCAGCTTTTGCGGCGAAAGACCGGTGCGCGATTTCACCACCAGCCCTTGCGAATCGACCAGCCAGCAGCGCTTGCGTGCATCCGTCTCATTCATGCCCGACGCGACCAGCGCGGCCACGATGAGGTTGGCGATACCTGTGGCCGCCTCTCCCGCGCCGAGGAACAGGAACCTCTCATCGGCAAGCTTGCTCCCCTTGATACGCAATGCCGACAGCACGCCGGCCACGGCGACGGCTGCTGTGCTTTGAATGTCATCGTTGAACGTGCAGATCCGGTTGCGATACTTCTCCAGCAAGCGGAATGCATTGTGGTTGGCAAAATCCTCAAACTGGATGATCACGTGCGGAAACACTTCGTGCGCCGCCGTGATGAATTCCTCGATCAATTCATCGTAGGCCGGGCCGGTCACACGATGGCGGCGCAAGCCCACATAGTACGGGTCGTTCAGGAGCGTTTCATTGTTGGTGCCCATGTCGAGCATCACCGGCAGGCAAATTGCAGGATCCACGCCTGCGCAGGCGGTATAAAGAGCTAGCTTGCCAACCGGAATGCCCATGCCGTTGGCGCCCTGGTCACCGAGGCCCAGAATGCGCTCACCGTCGGTCACGACGATGATGCCGGCGCTGAGCGGCCAGTTGCGCAAAATCGCGGCGATCCGGTCGCGATCATTGATGCTGATAAACATGCCGCGCGGACGTTGAAAAATATGGCCGAATCGCTCGCAGGCCAGCCCGATCGTCGGAGTGTAAATCAGCGGCTGAATTTCATCGAAGTTGTCGCATACCACCCGGAAAAACAAGGCTTCATTGCGGTCGTGCAGCGCATTCAAGGCAACGAACTTTTCCAGCGGATCGGACAGGTTGCGCAAATTATGCAGGAAGCGGACGGCCTGTTCATCCTGGCTAAAGACGTGCGGCGGCAGCAGGCCCCGCAGACCCAGCGCATCGCGTTCGGCTTCAGTAAAGGCAGTGCCCTTGTTAAGCAGCGGATCGTGGAGCAACTGTACGCCACGGGGCATCACACGCGGTGCATCATTCATGCTGAGTTCTCCTATAAGCAGGATGAGGTTGCAGGGCAGAAAGCTGCATCATCTACGCTACCATTTTTTCTTGCGCCGCAGGGAACCCCCGGCCTGCCCCGCTGCTACCCCTGCCGTTGCCAACATTGAAGTGAAAACAATGGCCGCTGCAAGCAATTTCATCATCCGCGCGGGTGCAATGCCTTGTAGACTCCGGCGCAAGAACCGCCGAACACGGCATGAGCCACCAGCGTGATCCAATCGCGCGCTTGCGCAAACCACGGGAACAGCATCGTGAATCCGTACATGTTAACCCCAAACAGTACCAGCCCGTACCAGACTCCCACGAGCACTGCAACCAGCATGCCACACCGAGAGATGAAGCGGGCGAGGATTATGCTGTAGACCATGGAAAGCGCAACATGGATCAAGGCCGCAACGAACATCACCGCCCAATCAAACGTAGCCGGCGGCGGCAGGACGCCGCTCCCCATAACGATCGCCGCGGCCAGGCGCGCGTCCCGATACAAGATTCCCGGCAGCACATCCCAGCAGGCCCACCACAGGATGATTTGTACTGCGGTTGCGATAATTCCGGCGGCAACACCCGCATAAATCGCCGCGCGCCAGTTTATCGAAGGCCGTATTACCAATGACATCGGGGAGCTGCGGATTTCAGCTATGCACCAGGCTCACCAGCCGGGCATTCAACAGGCGCGCCATACCTTCCGCTCCCTGGCGCATCACTTGGTCGTGATTCCATTTGAACAGAGGCCGCGCAATGGGCGCAATGACATTCATCCAGAGCCGGTTGGTACATACGTGCCATTCATAGCGCACCATGGTAACGCCGCCATCGTTGGAGAAACGCCAGCGTCCGACGCCCTCCACTTCACCGCTCGCCCGGCCTTCGAGCAGCGAGAGCGGCACCGCGCGGGTGACGCGCAGATCGAAGGTGAGCCGATAGGGAAGCCGCCCTCTCCAGGTAAAGCGCCGCAGGCTGCCGATGCCATCCACGTCTCCCGGATCAAACTCTTCCACTTTTTCCACTCCCTTCCACCATTGCGGCCAATACAGACAATGGGAAATCACGTCGCACACCTGGGCTAGAGGCGCCTCAATCCGCCATTCGGTGACCAGATGAAATTCCGCCATACCGCTTTATTGGTTGAAAAAGTCATCGGGAAACTCGGGGTTGAGCTTCAACTCGTCCATCTCCACCACCTCAATCAACTGTCCATTCACATCGTGACTCGATACCTTGAAAGGGAAACCGGTGGTATGGTCCAACCATAGTTGGTAGCGCGCTACGGCCCCGATCGAAAAGCCACCACCGCCTTCTACCGCGATATGCAACGTTTCATGTCCACCGACCGTTTCAATGCCGAGCACCTCGGTTCTACCGTGTTCCTGCAGTGCCTTCACATTTTGGTAAAGGGCTCCCACATCCGAGCGGTCCACCCGCTGACCCGTAGAACTTTGAATCAGACGATTCTCCGGGCTCAAGCTCAGCGCAGGGAAGCTGCGATAACCGAAAAGCCACAGCTTCGCTTGTTTGGTGTCAGGACTATAAATAAGCACAGCCCCTTTGAACGGCGTTACAAATTCCATCCGGACATGGCCGGGCTTCTTGAAGTAATAACGCATGATTTCGGCTTTGCCGCCGCTCACGGATTTCACCGTCACCTGATAAGCCGTGATCTTCTGGTAATAATCGATCGCCGTCTGGATCGGGTTCGCGGTATCGGTGAAAAGCAGCGCCACAGTCAATACTGCTCCCAACATGATTAGGGAATTACCTCAAAGACACCCTTCATCCCCTTTTCCTCATGGCTTCTGAAAAACGGCAGCTTGTTCCTGCAATAAAACTCATACTTTCCCACCGCTGTGGGCGTGAATTCGATAGTCCTGGCCTCGGTGCTCAAGGATTCGTCAAGCATGATCCTTGACTCCGGAATCTTCATGACGAAAGTATGCGGCACGATTCCAGATTCCCGCATGATCGACAATGCAACCGGCACGTTTACCTTTACGATGATATGGTTGGGCGTGAAGAAGTAACTGCCGCCACGTATCTGTACCCGCTGTTTGCCGTCCACATCTATCACCGCCTGCACGACATCTCCCGTGGCGTATTGTTCGGCGAAGCCCGGCATGACCAGTAAAGCCGACAAAATTGCGATTAAATACAGTGCCCCGCTTTTTAGCGCGCCCCTCTCCAATCGGTTGTCAGGCCGATTGCTTTTTGGCCACTTGCGCAACATGGGTTCCCTGGAAACGGGCAATTTTTATTTCGTTCTCTGACGGTTGACGGCTGCCATCAACGCCAGCAAGAGTGCTCGCTCCATAGGGTGATCCACCGGTGATTTCACTCATGTTCATGATCTCCTGGCAGGAATAGGGAACCCCTACGATGATCATGCCGTGATGCAGCAAGGTAGTGTGAAACGAGGTGATCGTGGTTTCCTGTCCGCCGTGCTGCGTGGCCGTGGATGTGAATACACTTCCCACTTTGCCAATCAAGCCACCGTTCAGCCACAACCGGCCGGTCTGGTCGAGAAAATTGCGCATCTGTGCGCACATGTTGCCGAAACGTGTCGGCGTGCCAAAGATGATCGCGTCGTAGTCCGGCAACTCACCCACCGTCGCGATCGGCGCCGCCTGATCGAGTTTGGCGCCGGCCTTGCGCGCCACATCTTCCGGCACCAGATCGGGTACGCGCTTGATGGCAACCTCGGCGCCTTCGATGCTGCGCGCACCTTCAGCCACCGCTTTCGCCATGGTTTCAATGTGGCCATACATGCTGTAGTAAAGAACGAGAACTTTTGTCATGTTGTATCTCCTCATTGTGCTTGATCGTGCGGTGAGCCTAGCGGGGTCGCGAATTGAGCAGTACTTCCGAGAAAATTGAGATGGATACAAACAGTGTAGCGAAGATTTCGAGCGGGCGCAGCCACGCAGCGGCAACCGTTTGAATGAGGGATTGGTGGCGCTGTGCGCCGTTCCCTAAATGCGTTAATTCACGACCCGTTAAGCGACGCGTCCACCCGTTGAAAGAAGGGAAACAAAGGTTGCCGCGGTAACGAGCAGAAGCCACACGATACCAACCATGAAGACGAGCGGAGCAGCCTCAGGGAAGTACCCCACGGCGGCAGCAAAATTGGCGCCAATTATTGGGTAGCTGCCGATAAAGAGTGGCCAGGCGATGACCTTTCGTACGCCGAACTCACCCCGGAGTGCTTCTGCGGTGGCCCTGCCCACACCCAGCAGATGATAAAGTCCGAAAGCTCCATTGCCGACTTGCCAGACGAGACCCTGCTCGACGGTCGATGCCAGGAACACTGACATGACGAGCGAGAAGAACAGGGCCCCCAGTGCGGTATATAACAGGTGGAACACCGCAGACAATTCGTGAATGCTGAGGTTCCCTTCCGACCGGCGCCCCAGAATGAACACAACCCCGATGAACCCTGCGAGGGTGGCGGCAACTGTTGCAGAGGTGTGGAGAAACTCGGAATACAATTGCGCCGCCTAATGGGGCCGCGAATTGAGCGGCGCCCCGAAAAAATTGAGCTGCAAGCAGTATAGCGAAATTTTCGAGTAGACGCAGCCTACGCCACCAGCTCCAGCAAGCGCTTCACTTCCGTCTCGTCCAGCTCCAACGATTTTCCGCGCTTGAGGCGCGGTGGCAGATTGATCGGGCCGAAGCGCACCCTGGTGAGGCGGCTGACCATCTGCCCCGCCGCTGCAAACATGCGGCGCACTTCGCGGTTCTTGCCTTCTTTCAATATTACCCGGTACCAGTGATTGGAACCTTCGCCGCCCTGATCCGACAAAAGCTCAAATTTCGCCGGACCATCTTCCAGTTCGATGCCACTGGTCAATTGCGTCATCTGTTCCGGGGTCAGGCGCCCCATGATGCGTACCGCATATTCGCGCTCGACTTCAAAGCGCGGGTGCATCAAACGGTTGGCCAGCTCACCGTCGGTGGTAAAAATCAACAGCCCGCTGGTATTGAAATCCAGTCGACCGATTGCGACCCATTTGGATGATTGCAGCTGCGGTAGTTTGTCGAATACCGACGGACGGCTTTGTGGATCATCGCGACTGACTATCTCGCCTTCCGGCTTGTGATACAAAATGACTCGCGGCAGGCGCTCGCCGAATTTGAGATGGATGGTGCGCTTCCCTATCCGTACCACGTCTTCCGGCCCGGCGCGGCTGCCGATCTCCGCTGCCTTGCTGTTGATGGTCACCTGGCCGGCGGCAATCAGTTCCTCCATCTCGCGCCGCGACCCCAGCCCTGCCTGCGCCAGCAGCTTGTGCAGCTTGTGCGTGACACCTGGCGCGGACGCAGGGGTAGCTCTAGCGCTGGTTGATGCCGGCGTTTTTTTCTTTATTGGTCTGATCGGTCTGTTGACTTTCATTTGTTTCTCAGTATGGCAAGGCGTTCACACTCTGCCTTTATTCCAGTAGTTTGAGAGCGCAACGAAGCGGCGGCGAGTGAGCGCCGAAGACAGTGCAATAGTACGACAAGGTGTGAACAGGAAGCCAACAAAATATTGCTGGCAGAATGAAATTGAAATCAGACTTCCCTGCGCTCCATCACCGCCTGCGCCAGGGTGCCGCTATCGACATGCTCCAGCTCACCGCCCACCGGCAAACCGCGGGCGATGCGCGTGACCCTCACCCCTCGGGTGTGCAACAGTTCGCTGATGTAGTGCGCAGTGGCTTCGCCTTCCACGGTGAAATTGGTGGCCAGCACCACTTCCCGCACCACGCCGTCCTGCGCCCGTTTCAGCAAGCGATCAAGATGGATTTCTCTGGGGCCGATGCCGTCCAGCGGCGAGAGTCTGCCCATCAGCACGAAATACATGCCTTTGTAGCAGTGCGCCTGTTCCATCATCATCAGGTCTGCGGGCATCTCCACCACACATAGCAGCCCCGCATCACGCCGCTCGGAACGGCATAGTTCGCACACCGTTTCTTCGGTGAAATTATTGCACTTCTCGCAATGCTTGATATGTCCCAGCGCCTGGGTCAACGAGTTGGCAAGCCGTTGCGCACCCGCATGGTCGCGCTGCAGCAGGTGATAGGCCATACGCTGCGCCGACTTGGGGCCGACGCCGGGCAGGCAGCGCAACGACTCGATCAGGTCTTCGAGAGTGGTGGGTGTTTTCATTTTGAATAAAACTTAGAGAACAGCAGTGAGTCCGGGAAAGCGAAATATGCGATGGTTGGCAAGCTGACGCAGGCAAATCCCGCGCATGCTTTCCCTTTCACGAATTCAAAATGGCAACTTCATTCCCGGCGGCAGACCCATGCCGGAGGTGAAGCCGGCCATCTTTTCCTGGGAGATGGATTCGACCCGCCGCACCGCGTCGTTGACCGCAGCGGCGAGCAGATCCTCCAGCATTTCCTTGTCATCACCGATCAGGCTGTCGTCTATGCTGACGCGCTTCACGTCGTAACGGCAAGTCATCACTATTTTAACCATGCCCGCGCCGGATTGGCCTTCGATTTCCAACTTGGCCAGTTGCTCCTGCATGTTTTTCATGTTTTCCTGCATTTGCTGGGCCTGTTTCATCAGGTTGCCCAAGCCACCTTTCATCATTTTCTACCTCCGCTATTGAATGGGTTTGATCGAAGAAACGATCAGCTTTGCGTCGAAATTTTCTACCAGTTCGCGCACGAACGGGTCGGTCTCGATGGCGGCGATGGCCTGTGATTGCTTCGCCTGCTTTTCACGGTTTTCCAGTTCTGCGGGCGTCATGCCGGTGGTGCTACCCACGGAAAATTTCAACCGCACCGGCTTGCCGTAATACTCGCTTAGTGCGGCTTTCATCTTGTCCTGGTAAGCCTTTTCCAGCAGATGCCGGTGAGGTTCCGGTACGCATAGTTCGATTCCGTCCGCAGTGAAATTCTTTACTTCGCAGTTCTGTGCCAGCATTCTTGTCATACCACTCAATTTCAACTGGTTCACCAGTGCCGGCCAATCGCCGTCGAATGAAGTTGCGGTTGCGCCCGGTGCGACTGCGGTTGAAGTCGCGCTCGGAACTGCTACAACCGGCGCTGTTGCTGGTTGCGGCGTGGCGGAGGGAGCCTGTCGAATTGCAACGGGCGGCTGCTTGGTGCTGACCGTACCGGTAACCGTGTCCGCTTTGCGTGCACCGCCTGCTGCTGCATCCCCTGGCATGAAAGCCAGCATGCGCATCAACGTCATGGTAAAACCGGCGTATTCATCCGGCGCCAGGCTCAGGTCGCTGCGGCCATGCAATGCAATCTGATAAAACAATTGAATATCTTCCGGTGTGAAAATTTTCGCCAGCGCGAAAATCCGCTCACGCTCCGGCACATCCTCGCTGATTGCCTGCGGCACGGTCTGCGCCAGCGCAAGACGATGCAACAGCGCCGCCAGATCCTGCAAAGCCGCATCGAACGACAGGCTGCGTGCCTCCATCGCATCGGCCAGCGCCAGCATCTGCACTCCGTCCTTCTGCGCCAGCGCGTTCAGCAAATCGTACAGGTAACCCTGATCGATGGCGCCCAGCATGGCGCGCACTGAGGTTTCTGCGACCGTGCCTTCACCGAAAGCAATCGCCTGATCCAGCATGCTCAGCGCATCGCGCATGCTGCCCTGCGCCGCCCGCGCCAGCAATTGCAGCGCCATGGCATCGCCGCTTATCTGCTCCTGTTCCAGCACGTGCTTGAGATGCGCGGCGATCAGTGACGGCGGAATCTGCTTCAGATTGAATTGCAGGCAGCGCGACAGCACGGTGACTGGGATTTTCTGCGGATCGGTGGTGGCAAGCACGAACTTGACATGCTCTGGCGGCTCTTCCAGGGTTTTCAGCATGGCGTTGAAAGCCGACTTGGAGAGCATGTGCACTTCGTCGATGATGTAAACCTTGTAGCGTGCGCAGGTGGGAGCATAGAGCGCGTTTTCCAGCAGCTCGCGCATGTTGTCCACCTGGGTGTTGGAAGCGGCATCCAGCTCGATTAAATCGATGAAACGCCCGCTGTCGATTTCAGTACAGGCAGCGCATTTGCCGCAGGGTGTGGAGGTGATGCCGGTTTCGCAGTTGAGCGCCTTGGCCAGAATGCGCGCGATGGTGGTTTTGCCGACGCCGCGCGTGCCGGTGAACAGGTAAGCATGGTGCAGGCGTTTCCGTTCCAGCGCGTTGGTCAGCGCCTTGACCACGTGATCCTGTCCGGTCAGCTCGGAAAAGCTCTTGGGGCGCCATTTGCGCGCAAGGACTTGGGTTAGTGACACGATGTTGGTTGGCTGCAGGATAGACCTTGTCTATTTGTCAAAAAGGGTGGCGAGCCTAACCCCCGGCACTTGCAAGAAATAGCTGTGGCTGCTTCCTTCCGGACCTGACCAGGTTCACTACCGTGCAATGCGGGGAGGCCCGCCATAGAAAACAGTTATGAATCAATGAATAATGCTGCAAAGCCGCTCTGCGTGCTTTGCCGCCACAAGCGCCATCTTGCTGCTGTATTTGCGCCATTGCTCAATTGCGTCATTGTGCACGGAGTTGCCGCCCGCGTCCACCGCGCAACCGGCTTTTGTTCGTTACTGCCGCGCGCCCCTCCGGTATCGGCTCTGGTATTCTTGCGCTATGGCACCTGACCGGGACACTACCCTGCCCAACTATCGCGGCCGTTTCGCCCCCTCCCCCACCGGCCCGCTGCATTTCGGCTCGCTGGTCGCCGCCGTGGGCAGCTATCTGGAAGCCAGATCGCACCAGGGAGAATGGCTGGTCAGGATTGAAAATCTGGATCCGCCGCGCGAGGTCGCGGGCGCAGCCAGGAAAATTCTGGCTACGCTTGAAGCGCTGGGGATGGAATGGGATGGTGAGGTGATCTACCAAAGCCGGCGCAATGAGACTTATCAGGCTGCACTCGCCGCACTCGATCAACAGAGCCTGCTCTACCCTTGCGCCTGCAGCCGCAAGGAAGTTGCCGATTCCAGCATCATCGGCATAGACGGCCCGGTTTACCCTGGCACCTGCCGGGGCGGCTTGCCCGCTGGCAGGAATTCTACCGCATTGCGGGTATTGACCCATGATGACCCGATCGAATTCAGGGATGCCCTGCGCGGCCTGATCCGGCAGCAACTGGCGAGCGCCACCGGTGATTTCGTGTTGCGCCGGGCCGACGGCATCTACGCCTATCAATTGGCGGTGGTAGTGGATGATGCCGCGCAAGGTGTCACCCATGTGGTGCGCGGCGTGGACTTGCTGGATTCGACCCCGCGTCAGATTTACCTGCAACGGTTGCTGGGTTATTCGACGCCAGCGTACATGCATCTGCCGGTGGTGACCAACGCTCAGGGTGAGAAACTCAGCAAACAAACCCAAGCGGCTACCGTTGATGTATCCAGACCGGTAGCACAGTTGGTCGAGGCGATGCGCTTTCTCGGCCAGACGCCGCCGGCGGAACTGGCTGAAAACAGCATCGCATCCTTCTGGCAGTGGGCGCTGAAAAATTGGCAGCCGCGGAAGATTCCGTAAAAAGCATGGCACCCAAGCCGGCCAGACACAATCAGCCATGAGGGGCAGCACCGCTGTCGGAAATTTGTGCTACGCTTCCCGGTAACGGGTGCCGCCCGCAAATTCAATGGCCGATCCTAGGAGAAATTGTGGCTTTCCTGCCGTTTTACGTACCTGGGAATAAACAGCTCAAGATTGTGATCGTGGGGGGCGGTTACGCGGGAATCGCCGCCATGACCACGCTATTGCGGCATATGCCGGAAGCCGGCATCACCATCGTCGATCCCCGTTCCCAGCACGTCATGATCACCCATCTGCATGAGACCTTCCGCTATCCGCTGGAGGATGTGCTGGTACCCTTCTCCACTCTGGAGCGCCGCTTTGGCTGTCGTCATGTCTGCGCTGAGCTGATCCCGCAGAAGGGCGCCCTGCGACAATGGCAGAACGATAAATGTATTACTCTCAATGACCAGACCCTGGAGTTTGACTACCTTCTGATCGCATCGGGTGCCGCTGGAAAGCAGGTGGAGCCTACTGAGAATGTGGTCGTTCTGCAAGATTTTATGACCAGCAGCGGGACGGATTTATTAAGCAGCCGTCTGGACGCAAGCAACGCAGACGAGCAATCTATCTCGGTGATCGGCGGGGGCGCTACCGGAATTCAGTTCCTGTTTGAAATCGCCCATTTCCTGCGGCGGCGGAAAATCACCAGCAGGCTACGTTTGATCGACAGCGGGGAGCGGGTACTCAAACAATTCCCAGAAGGTTTCTCCAGTTATACCCAGACGCGCATGAGCGATCAGGGTATCGATTTCCATCCCGACACGCTCTATCGGGGACAGGAGGGTGGCAAGATCCTACTGGAAGAAAAGGAGAGCGGGCGACAGTTCGCTTTACCTTCCGCGCTATCGTTCCTGTTCCTCGGCAAGAAACCGGACAACTTGCTTGCCGCCAATGCCTTCGGGCAGGTGCTGACTGATCACGAGCCGCTGCAAAACATTTTTACCGCGGGCGATTGCTCCAGCTACCATTCCTTCGGTTCCAATACCATGACGGCGCAATCTGCAGTGCGCAAAGGCAAGCTGGCGGCGCGCAACATTCTGCGACACTCCGGGACGCTAAAATTCCTTGAACCCTATTTGCACCGCGATCTGGGGTATGTCGTCAATCTCGGCCCGACCGATGCAGTGGGCTGGCTGGCGCTGGAGGGTAACGTGGTCAGTGGCATTCCGGCGCTGGTGATCAAGGAAGTGGTGGCGGCTCAATACGATTTATTGCTGACAGGAATAGATACTTACCTGATTTGAATAAATACCACTGCAGGAGGCAGCCCGATGTTCGGTTTGCTCAAAGACATACAGGTTACCGGTAAAGCCGGTGCGGTAATTCAGCGTCCGTGCGATGACATATTCAATTTTGTCGGCGCCGATTTTTTCAGAAATTATCCACGCTGGTCACCGGAGGTTCTCGACTTGAAATCTCTAACCGAGGGTCCAGTGAAGCTTGGCACCCTGTGCCGCCAGGTTCGCGTCGATCAGGGCAACCGCTCGGAATCAACTTTCAAGGTTACGGCTTTTCAACCGGGCAGGCGCATTTGCTTTGAAGGCGTTTCCAATCCTTATCGCTGCGATTATGTGCTGGAGCCGGCCAGTCCCGCATCGGCGAGCCGCATCACTTTTACTTTCGAACTACTCAGGCTGGAACTCTACATGAAGCCGTTCGAGAAACTCGTCCGCCTGGCTGTTCAGGATGGAACGGAGAGAACGGTGAGAAATATCAAGCAATTGATCGAGAACGAGCTTGCCGACCCTGCGGCACCATAATCCCTGATTGTTATCCATGTAGTATTTAGCACGTTGTCAGATTGTCAAATTAATATTGGAGAAAAGCGATGACCACTTTCATAGTTGAAAAAGATCCGGGATTGATCCCGCAGATCCTGACCAAAATACTGGATTCCTGCGTCAATGGCGTGACTCTGGCTGACCCCGACCTGGAAGATATGCCGCTCGTATACGTAAATAAAGCTTTCGAGACGGTGACGGGTTATACCCAGGAAGAAACCATAGGAAAAAACTGCCGTTTCCTGCAAGGCACGGATCACGCCCAGGAAGACCTGCCCCGGTTGCGGGAGGCGATAAAGAACTGCCAGCCAATTGAGGTCACACTCAGAAATTACCGGAAAGATGGCGAACTGTTTTATAACCACTTGGCGCTTACCCCGCTGTTTGATTCCAATGGAAAATTACTTTATTACCTGGGCGTGCAATACGACATCACCCCGCAAGTCCATGCGGAAGAGGAAATCAAACGGCTGACCGGTTGCCTTGAGTTATTGGCGAAATAATTGTCGATTCTTTTCGCCCGGAGCACGGCTGGAGAAGCTTGGCTACCGTCTCAATCACCGCTGAATTCGCACAATGCAAATACCTTGTGCCCCAGTTTCTCCAGCCGCGCCCTGCCGCCGACATCGGGCAGATCGATCACGAAACAGCATTCCACCACTTCCCCACCCATCTCCTGTATCAGCCCGGCTGCAGCTTCCGCCGTGCCGCCAGTGGCAATGAGATCATCCACCAGTAATACACGGTCACCCGGCTGAATTGCATCCACATGAATCTCGATGCGATCGCTGCCGTATTCCAGTTGATAGTCGCGCCCGACCGTTGCCGCAGGCAGCTTGCCTTTCTTGCGTATCGGGATAAAGCCGAGATTAAGCTGATAAGCGACCGGGGCACCGACAATAAAGCCGCGCGACTCGATACCAGCTACCTTGTCGATCTTCAATTCCCGGTAGCGGCCGGCAATCTCCTGGATGGTCGCACGCAGCCCGACCGGGTCTTTCAGCAGCGTGGTAATGTCACGAAACATGATCCCCTTGTGGGGGTAATGCGGGATGGTGCGAATGCGGGATTTAATTGGCATGACAAGTCCTGTCTCTGGCTGTTGAAGGGTGGCTCCATCTCAAACGCTGCATGAATCCGCGTGATGATCGCACAGGATTCTGTTTGACAGGCAAATTTTGTGCGGGGGCGGTAAAATTGTGACTACCCGGGAATTATTAAATCTCTGGCTCCGGTTGATTCCTCAGACTACTATGGTCAATCTGGTCAATCGTGAAACCATGCTGATGAGAGGATAGCCATGCTCCCAACCCTGCGCGCCCTGATCCTGACCGCTCTGACCGCCGCTTTGTTTGGCTGTGCCAGCTTTGAGCCACGCTATCAAATCACTCACCGTTATGAGCCGCCGACCGATCCCGCGGGCATCGTTTGCCTGGGGAAATGCACGCAACAATTGGCGGCATGCCAGCAAAGCTGCACGTCCACTTACCAGGCATGCCTGCAGCGCATCGAACCCCTGGCGGAACAGCGCTACGATGAAGCAGTCAGGCGCCATGAAAGTGAGTTCAATAGCTACCGTCAGCAACTGAACAATTCCCGCTTCTACCAATCTTTAGGCTGGGGGCGCTCCGCCTGGGGTTGGGGTGGCTACCCCTGGGGCTGGGGTCCCTCATGGGGATGGGGCGGCTCCCCTTGGTACGGGATGGGGTATTCCTCCCCTTATTTTTATTCACCTGCGCCGCCGATCCAGCCCGACCGCAGGAGGGAATACGACCGGCTGCGCTACGAGCAATGCGAGGTGGAATGCGGCTGCCAATCCGTCCAGGACGCCTGCTTCCTGAGTTGCGGCGGCAAGAAAACCGTGGAAGAACGGTGCATCGCAAACTGTCCCAAATAGAGCAGGAGGATACAACAGTCGTTTCAATAAGCTGATTCAGACTCCGGCGGAGACTTCCAGGTTATCAATCAACCGGGTTTTGCCCAAGCGGGCCGCTGCCAGCACTGCTAGATCCGGGTCGTCCGCCCCTGCCGGAGCCAAGGTGTCGCGTTGCCGCAATGCGATGTAATCAACTTCCCACCCATGGCTGGCAAGATCCTCGCGCGCGTTTTTGCACAACTGCTGAAAATTCCTGTTGCCCGCCTCTACTGCATGCTTTATCTCGGACAAGGCTCGGTGCAGACGCACCGCTTCGGCGCGCTCTTCGCCATTCAGATAGCGGTTGCGCGAACTCAATGCCAGACCGTCTGGCGCGCGCGCGGTTTCGCCCGCGATGATTTCCAGCGGCAGATTCAATTGCCGCACCATTTCACGTACAAGCTGCATCTGCTGATAATCCTTTTTGCCGAACACCGCCACCTGGGGCTGCACGATGTTGAACAGTTTCAGTACCACCGTCATCACGCCACGAAAAAAACCGGGGCGAAATTCGCCTTCCAGCATATTCGCCAGCGGCGGCGGCTCCAGCAGAAACTCCTGTGGCTCTGGATAAATATCCTTCTCATCAGGCGCAAATACCACGTTGACACCTTGGTTTTGCAACAGCTTGCAGTCATCTGCCAGGGTACGCGGGTATTGATCGAAGTCCTCGGCCGGTGCGAATTGCAAGCGATTCACGAATATGCTGGCCACCACGCAATCCGCTTGTTGCTGCGCAAGCCGCACCAGCGACAAATGACCTTCATGCAGATTGCCCATGGTGGGGACAAAAGCAATGGCAGATTCACGCTGGAGGCGTGCACGCAGGGCCGGCATGTCGGTAATGATCTCCACAGTCTCTCAGAAGCTATGCTCCGGCCCGGGAAATTTCCCGGCTTTCACTTCCTTGACATAGGTTTCCACAGCCGCCTGGATGCTGCCTGCGCCGGCCATAAAATTTTTCATGAATCGGGCTTTCTTGCCCGAGTAGATGCCCAGCATGTCATACAGCACCAATACCTGTGCCGAGCAATCCACACCTGCGCCGATGCCGACGGTGGGAATGGAAAGTTTCCTGGTGATTTTTTTGGCGAGCGCAGCCGGGACGACTTCCATCAACAGCATGCCTGCACCGGCTTTTTCCAGCGCCACCGCATCTGTCATCAATTGTTTTGCCTGATGATCGCTCTCGCCCTGCAGCTTATAGCCGCCCAACTGGTGTACCGATTGCGGCGTCAGGCCGATGTGGGCGCATACCGGGATGCCGCGCTGGGTAAGAAACTCGACCGTTTCCGCCATGATGCAGCCGCCTTCTATCTTGACCATGTTGGCACCTGCCGCCATGAGTTCGGCAGCATTTTCGAAAGTGTCTTCCGGCGTTATCTGCGAAGTGCCAAAAGGCATGTCGACCATGATGAACGCCTTGCTCGATCCGCGCACCACGCAACGGGTGTGATAGATCATGTCGTCCAGCGTCACCGGCAACGTGGTCTCTTCGCCTTGCAGCACGTTGCCCAGCGAATCACCCACCAGCAGGATATCGACGCCGGCATTTTCCAGCACTGCCGCGAAACTCGCGTCATAGCAGGTAACGATGGCAATTCTCTCGCCATCATTACGCATTTTCTGCAACGTACTTAGTGTGGTTCGCATCATTGACCTCCTGAGAATTCTCTGAACAAAGCCCACGCGAGTGCGGCGGAGAACTTGTTCAGAAGCTTCCTATCCCCGGTTGAAATATTCCCGTGGGCCGCGCATCTGCTCTAGCCGCTGCAACAATAAATCAAAATCCTCCTGCTTATCAACAAAATTGAGATTCTCGCTATTGACGATCATCACCGGTGCAGTTTCGTACTGATAAAAAAACCGTGTGTAGGTTTCAGCCAGCCGCCACAGATAATCCTCGGAAATGCTTTTCTCGAAAGCGCTGCCTCGCCGCTTTACGCGTTCCACCAGGGTATCGGGAGAAGCCTGCAAATAAATCACCAGATCGGGCTGCGGAGCCTGGGGTTGCAAGTGATGGTAAATCTGCTGATAGAGTTCGTGTTCGGCATCGCTCAGCGTTAGTCCGGCGAACAGTTGATCCTTGTCGAGCAGGAAATCGCTCACGGTCGCCTGGGCAAACATGTCCAGTTGCGCCAGGCCCTGTACCTGAGCAGCGCGTTGAAACAGGAAGAACAATTGTGTCGGCAATGCGTAACGCGGAATATCGCTGTAGAATTTCTCGAGAAACGGATTCTCGGCAGGTTTCTCCAGCAACAACGCGCTGTTCAAATGATGCGCCAGACGCTGTGCCAGACTGGTCTTGCCCACGCCTATCGGGCCCTCCACCACGATGTATCGATACTTTTCCAGCTTCACTATGGTTACTCTCGTTCGAGCCGCTGCCCGGCACATACGGCCAGCAATTCAACCACCGCACCATGCCCGGGAATACAGCAATCCGGTGCGATTTCCAGCAGCGGCTGCAATACGAATGCCCGTTGGTGCATGCGCGGATGTGGCAGGGTCAAACCGGGTTCGTGGCATTGCAGATCAGCATACAGCAGCAGATCCAGATCCAGAATGCGTGGAGCATTGAGCGATGTGCGCACGCGCCCGCAGCGATGCTCGATCTCAAGCAGGGCTTTGAGCAGATCATGCGGCGCGAGACTGGTTTCAATCTGCGCCACGGCGTTGATGAAATCGGGCTGATCAAGCCGCCCCACCGGCGCGCTGCGATAAATCGCGGAGCAATTCAACAAACGGCTGGCAGGAAGCTGGGACAGTTCGGCAAAAGCCCGCCGCACCTGCAGTGCCGGGTTAGCCAGGTTGCTGCCCAGTGCAATGAAAGCATGGCAAAGCGCTTGCGCTTTGGTGCCTGATGTCAAGATATCACCGCGTCCGCGTCTGAGCTGTCGGGACTGGCCCCAGCGTCAGTCACGGCTTCGGGACGGCGGCGGCGTTTTCTGCGTTTCTTTGGCACTTCGTCCTTGAGCAGCATGGCTTCACGTTCACCGGCACTGACTCGCTGGAACATCTCCCACCACTGACCCAGTTCTGGATCTATCTCGCTGCTTTCGCAGCGCAGCAGCATGAAATCATAAGCGGCGCGAAAGCGCGGGTGTTCCAGCAGACGAAACGGTCTGCGCCCCCCTCGCCCCAGAAAGCGCGGCTGCATCGCCCAGATTTCCTGCATGATGGCATCATAGCGGCGCGGAATCGCCAGCTCTTTATCTTGTACCGCCAGCACATCATCCATTGCCTGTTGCAACGCAAGCATTGGTTTTTCTCCCGCAGCCTGCCGGATATTCCACTGCGCCAGCACCTCGTGCCATAACAGCGCCGCAAATAGAAAGCCGGGAGACACCGGTTTTTCCTGCCGCACGCGCTCGTCGGTGTTTCTGAGTGCGAGTGTAATGAAGCGCTCGCCCAATGGCTGCTCCAGTATGACATCCAGCATCGGCAGCAAACCGTGGTGCAGCCCGCGTGCACGCAAATCCACCACACAGGCCAATGCGTGGCCGGACAGCAGCAATTTCAGCATCTCATCAAACAGCCGCGACGGCGGCACGTTTCGCAACAGCGGGGCCAGGTCGCCGATGGGAGCAGCGCTGGCGGCATCAATCTGCATTTCGAGTTTGGCTGCCAGCCGTACCGCGCGCAACATGCGTACCGGGTCCTCACGATAACGCTGTAAAGGATCGCCGATGATACGCAGCCGTTTCGCCTCGATGTCATCGTAGCCGTTCAGGTAGTCCCAGATTTCCTCGTTGGCAGGATCGTAAAATAACGCGTTGACGGTGAAGTCGCGCCGCACTGCGTCCTCTTCCTGGCTGCCGAATACATTATCGCGCAGCAGACGCCCATGCTCATCGGCATGCTTGTTCACTGTAATCCCATCGTCCTCGCCGGTGGACGAGTTACCACGGAAAGTAGACACTTCCACAGTTTCAGCACCACACATCACATGCACCAGGCGAAAGCGGCGGCCGATGATGCGCGAGCGGCGAAACACGGCGCGCACGTCCTCGGGCGTGGCATTGGTGGCGACATCGTAATCCTTTGGCTCCAGCCCCAGCAGCAAGTCGCGTACCGCCCCGCCCACCACGAAAGCGGAATACCCTGCCTGCTGTAGGTCCGACGTAACTTTCAATGCACAGGGGGTGATGTGATTGCGGGAAATGCCATGTTGCTTACGCGGGATAATGTGCAGCCTGGTGCCGGAAGCAGTGGAGGCGGAAACAGAAGCGGATGGCTTGCGCTTGAAAACGCGATGAAGAAGTTTACGGATCATTACGCAATGAGGTGGGCATCAAGCTGTGAATTATACACCCGTCACCATTCCCGGCACGAAATGGCGCGCGCTGCCTGTGCCGGATTCCTCCAGATTGCATTGGTAGAGCGTCTCCAGATTGGAGCGGCTGAGTATTTCTTCTGTGCTCCCGGCGAGGGTGCGGCCATTGTCGAACAGCATCAGCACATGGTCACAATAACGACTGGCCCAGGTAATGTCGTGCAGCACCATCATCACCGCGCTGCCCTGCAAGGCCAGTTCCCTGAACAACGTCATAGTGAAAAGCTGATGACGCAGGTCGAGATGTTGCAACGGCTCATCCAGTAAATAGCACTGCGGTGACTGGGCAAGCAACAAGGCGATACGCGCACGCTGACGCTCGCCGCCGGAAAGCGTCACCAGCGGACGCTGGGCAAGAGCAGTCAATTCCATGCGCTCCATGGCCTGCAGCGCAATGTCGTGATCAACCGCTTCCCAGCCGAACAGGTTCCTAACGTGCGGATGCCGCCCCAGCAACACGTATTCCTGCACATTGCCCCAGAACTCGCCGGGCTCCTCCTGCAACATGATGCCGAGCTTGCAGGCAAGTTCGCGCCGCGGCCAGTCTTGCGGCGCTTTTCCCGCCAGCGTCACGCTGGCTGCACCCCCGCTATCGGCGGGACGCAAGCCGCCCAGCGCATGGATCAAAGTGGTTTTGCCGCAGCCATTCTGGCCGAGGATGGCCCAGCACTCACCGCGATTGACGGTGAGATTCAAATCGCGACACAGCAGCTTGCCGGGATATTGCAGGGTTAGGTTTTGTATTTGCAGGATCATTAGATTTCCAGCCGACCCACTCATTGTATTACTTATAGGAAAATCTTTGCCCCCCACGCGGGGGGGGGGGGGGGGG
>JAUSLF010000056.1 GCA_030646695.1 Nitrosomonadaceae bacterium | reverse complement strand
CCGAACCCTGAAAAACTGCAGCATGCAATGTCGGCTATCTGGCAGGCATTTCCATAAACGCTACAGCCGGTTTCAGTCTGAAACGGACTTCCGTTTTGCAGCGTTTGCTGCCGATTCCCGAGTTTTATATAGAGCTTGACTGCTCGAATGCGGTCTTCGTATGAGTACATGAACTACCTCCAAGTAGTCCAAGTTTTCCGCCGCACCCCCACGTGCCGACGATGGACTGACCCAAGCTAAATCCCTGCAATCCCAGTGCTGGCAACGGTTCGGAAGGCTGGTACATGGGTCAGCCGAATCCCGGCACGTGGGTCAAAAGTGGATAGGCGCCAACACCACGCCATGATTTGCGTGTCCCGCGCCGAGTCGCCCGTGCTGGCTCTCGACCTGTGACACCTCCGGCGAAGGGCCGACCGCCAGGCGCAAGCTGCACTGCGTTCGAGGGTTAACACCGATCTGGTTCGCATTGACATGTCACAAGCAAGCCGATACAGTGACGTATCTCTATATAGAACATTGTTCCATATAAGAGAACGCAAAGAGGATGCCTAATGTGCGGCCCATGAAACCCAAGGTGTTTATGTCCAAAGCAGAAGATTTTGAGCGTATCGAGAAGCCAAAGAAGACGCCGGCCGCGGTCAAGCCCAAGGAGCGCTGGGGCGCCGACGTGATCGTCGACATGCTGCACCGCTACCAGCTGCCGTACGCGGCGCTGAACCCGGGGGCCAGCTACCGCGGGCTGCACGACTCGATCGTCAACTATGGCAACAACACGCCGGTGATGATGCTGTGCCAGCACGAGGAAACCGCGGTCCAGATTGCGCACGGTTACGGCAAGGCCAGTGGCAAGCCGATGGTGGCGATCCTGCACAACCTGGTTGGCCTGCTGCACGCCAACATGGCGGTGTATTACGCCTACATCGACCGCGCGCCGATCTTCATCATCGGTGCCACCGGACCGATGGACGAAACCAAGCGCCGCCCCAGGATCGACTGGATCCACTCGGCGCAGTCGCAGGGCGCGGCGGTGCGCGAATACACCAAGTGGGATTACCAGCCGACCACCGTTGAGGGCGTGCCGGAAGCTTTCGCCCGTGCCTACTCGGTGATGATGACCGAGCCCCAAGGCCCGGTGTACATGTGCTACGACGCTTGGCTGCAGGAAAAGAAACTCGAGCACCCGGTGCCGCTGCCGCCGAAAAATTTCCAGACCGTGCCCGCGCCGATCGCCCCCGATCCCACTGCGCTGGCGAAAGCCGCCGACACGCTGGCTGCGGCCAATCGGCCCGTGATCCTGACCGAGTATGTCGGCCGCGATCCGAAAGGCTTCGATGCGCTGGTCAAGCTGGCGGAGACGCTGGGCGCGCCGGTTTACGACCTCAACATGCGTCTGAGCTTCCCCGGTCGGCATCCGCTCAACATGAGTATGTCCAAGGACATCTTCCGCGACGCCGACGTGGTGCTGTGCCTGGACGTGCGCGATTGGGAGAAGCCCACGACGGAGCTGGCCAGCACCACCCGCGAGCTGCTGAGCCTGGTGCCCAAGGGCTGCCAGTGGATCGACATCGGTTTCGGCGACCTGAATATTTCGGCCTGGGCGATGGACTACCAGCGCTTTCTGTATGCCGATCAGCGCATCGTGGCCGACACGACCGTGGCCATGCCTGCGCTCACAGCCTTGCTCAAGCAGCGGGCTCGCAAGGACGAGACACTGGCCGCCCGGGTGGCTAAACGCAGCGCCGGAACCGGCCGCAAGCACGCCAACCTGCGTGCGCAGTGGGCCGCTGAGGCCAAACAGGATTGGGACTCCAACCCCATTGCTCTGCCGCGCCTAGCCAGCGAAGTGTGGGACGCCATCAAGGATGAAGACTGGGTGCTGACCGCCGGCACGCTGGAAGACTGGACCCGCAAGCTATGGGACTTCGACAAGCCTTACCGGCACGCCGGCAAGTCGCTGGGCACCGCCACCCAGTTCGGCATCTCGCTAGGCGTGGCGCTGGCGCACCGTGACCAGGGCCGGCTGGTGGTCGACATCCAGCCCGACGGCGACCTGATGTTCGATGCCGGTGCCTTATGGGTTGCGGCCAAACACAAGATCCCGATGCTGGTGGTCATGTACAACAACCGCGCCTACTTCAACGACTGGGAACACCAGATTCGCATGGCCAAGCAGCGCGGCACGCCGGTGGATCGTGCCTACATCGGCATGGACCTGGACGATCCGGCGCCAGATTTCGCCACGCTGGCGCGCTCAATGGGCTGGTACGCCGAGGGTCCGATCGACCAGCCCGGTGACGTGGCGGCGGCATTGAAGCGTGCCATCGCCGAGGTCAAGGCTGGTCGTCCGGCACTGCTTGACACTATTACGCAAAAACGATGAAGGACGCAACCATCATGAACCCAACCGTCGGCGTCATAGGCGCGGGGCGTATGGGTGCCCCCATCATTGGCCACCTGGTGCGCAAAGGTTTTGCGACCCAGGCCTGCGATGTGAATCCGGACAAGCAGGCTTTGGTCATCGGCCACGGTGCCCTTTGGGCGGCTGGACCGGCTGATCTGGCTGCGGCCTGCGATGTCATTCTGGTCTGCGTCGGTTTTGACGCCGAAGTGCGTTCGCTATTCGCCGAGGGTGGCCCCTTGCGCTCGGCGAAGGCGGGCAGCCTTGTCGCCATCCTCAGCACCATTCACCCCGACACCGTCAAGACTTTGGCGGCCCAGGCCAAGCCGCTGGGTGTCGAGGTGATTGACTCAACCGTGTGCCGGGGCGGTGAAGCGGCCGACAACGGCACTTTGCTGTCCTTTGTGGGCGGCAGTGCCGAGGTGGTTGCGCGAATTGAGCCCGTGCTACGCGCCTATTCGGCAGATGTGGTGCATACCGGCGGTATTGGTACGGCGCAAGTTGCCAAGGCGGCCAACAACCTGATCCTGTGGGCCTGTCTGGTGGCAGACCATGAAGCACTGGCGCTGGCGCAGCACTACGGTGTTGATGTCGAAGCCTTGCGCAAGGCCCTGCTGATATCGAGCTCGACCAACGGGCCGCTCAATACATGGGGTAGGCAAACCATGGCTTGGGCCGATGACGACATGGCTATTGTCTCCGAGATGGCGGCCGAGGCCGGCATCTCGTTGCCACAGGCCGGTGTCAACCGGGAAATCTGCCGAATTCTTAAACCTAAACGTTACAAACTGGAGAGCTATGGACGATAAACAAAACAAGGACGGTGCAACTCCGTCTGGCGGTGCAATCGGCAACGAGTCGCACTATCACAGCAAAAAGGACCGCGTATTTGTGCGGGACATCAAGGGCAAGTACAGCCTGAAGGACGAACTTGACCGCCTGCGCGCCATGCCGCGTGTGCGCAAGGGTTCAGAGATCAAGTTCAACGACGGTCCGCAGGCCTTCAGCCGGCATTACGTCGAGCCCAAGGATGGTATTACCCAGACCTTTCACCTGCACATGGAAGAGTACGGCCCAGGCGGTCGCTCGCAAAAGCACGGTCACGTCAACGAAGCCGCATTTTACATCCTCGATGGTGAGGGTTACGAGATACACGACGGCATTCGTTACGACTGGAAAGCCGGCGACATTGCGATTGTTCACAACAACTGCGTGCATCAGCATTTCAACGCCAGCGACACCAAGCCGGCCCGTGCGCTGGTCATCAAGACCAAGCCGATGTACATGTTCATGAACATGCTGTTCCAGCATCAGGTCGAGCCACGGCCCACTGTTGCGGCGCCTGGCGGCGAAGGCTTCCAGGTTCGTGAACAAGAGGACAACTACAACCACGCCGATTAAGCGCGGTCGATAAACAATTGATTGGAGAACGAAATGGCATGGAGTGAATCGAAAGCGTGGTTGCAAGGCGACACGCATAAAGAGCTGTATCAGGCTTTGCTGGACGACGCGACTACCGCGCCGGCGCGCAACGCCAAGCGCGCCAAACTGGTGCTGCCCAAGGACATGCCTTGGGAAATGTCCCGCCAGGGCCTGCTCAAGCATCTGCTCAATGAAGGCATGAACACCCGCATGGAGACGGTCGACGCCTATATGCAGATCATTCCGCCCGGCAGCCATTCGGGCAAGCACCGCCACTTGGCTGAGGAATGTCTGTATGTGGTGGAGGGCCGTGGCTATGACCTGCATCAGGACTGTGACGTCGAGATCACCGACACCTACAAGTGGACACCGCAGAAGGAAAAGAAGCGCTTTGAGTGGGAAGCCGGCGACGTGATTTATATCCCGCCAAATACCATTCACCAGCACTTCAACGCCAGCCCGGATCGTCCGGTACGCCTGATTTCGGCGATCAACCGCATCTTCAAGGCCAGCGGCCTGAATGATCTGGAGCAATTGGAAGACGCGCCCGAATTCAAGGCTGGTACCGTGCTGACCGCCGAAATGGTGGCCAAGTACATGAAGAAGACCGCCGTGACGGCTTGAACCCATTCTAGGAATTTCATTTAATGAATAACAGCAGCAAAAACGCTCAAGTCTCGGACGTGATCGCGAAAAAATTCGAGACTGAAAAAGAAACCCCGTATACCGATTGGATTGCCAAGGAAGGCCTGGACATCATCGATGCGATATATGTGCCCAACCTGCACACCGTCGATCTCAAGCCTTGGGCGCGGCGCGGTGGCCGTGGGGTTTACCTAAACCATGATGCCTCGCGCACCTCCAACGACTGTTATGTCTGCGAGATCGCGCCGGGCAAGCAACTGGAGCCACAGCGTCAATTGTTTGAAGAGATGATTTACATTCTCGATGGACGCGGATCCACCACCGTCTGGAATGATGCGGGGGCCAAAGTCAGCTTCGAATGGAAGGCCGGCGCAATCTTTGCGATTCCGCTGAACACCACGCACCAGCATTTCAACGGCTCGGGCAGGGATGCGGCGCGCTTTGTATCTGTGACCAATGGACCTGTGGTGATCAATGCCTTTGGCGACACAGACTTCGTTTTCGGGACGGCCTACGACTTCAAAAACCGTTTTTCAGGCGAAAGCGACTACTTTGCCAACAAGGGTGAGCAAAAAGGGTTGTTGCTGGACACCAACTTTGTGGCCGACGCGATCAACCTGCCCTTGATTCCGGCCAAGGAGCGTGGCGCTGGCGGCGGGCATATTCGCTTCAGCATGGCCAAGGGCAGCATGAACAGCCACATCTCTCAGTTTCCGGTGGGGACCTACAAAAAAGCGCATGCCCACGGCCCCGGTGCGCACGTGATTGTTTTGAGTGGTGAGGGCTACAGCCTGATGGGTCCTGAGGGCGAGGAGCCACGTCGCTTTGACTGGAAAGAAGGCACGATGATTGTGCCGCCGAATATGTGGTTCCACCAGCACTTCAATACCGGCACCGCACCCGCCCGCTACCTGGCCTTCAAGGCTGAAGGTGTGGCCATCCGCAATGCGCAGGGCGTACCCAAGGCCTGGATTAGCCGACGTGTCGGTGGTCATCAGGTCGATTACGCCGACGAGTCGGCGCAGGTACGCCAGACTTTTGCCGAGGCGCTGGCCAAGGTCGGTCTAAAGCCCCGCATGGACGAGGCCTACCAGGCCGAGCTCGCCGACCTGCCGCCCGCGAACCTGTCACGCGACGCATGAGTTCGGGTAAGTACGCATTGATAGGCTAACGAGTATCGCTTTAACATGTTTACTGTTCCCTCATATGAACCATATTTCCATATAGAGGAACAGTGGGCGGATGCAAAGTTACGGAGCCGGCGAATCCCGGAGCAAATTTTGGCGAACAAGAAAAACTGGAGACACCATGACCATTAAGAAAACCTTACTTGCCATCGCAATCAGTTCTGCAGTGGTGGCGCCCGCTGCCTTGGCGCAGAGCAGCGTTCAGATCTACGGCAAGCTCTACCCCTATTTGCTGAGTGAAAAAGGCTCGGGTGCCACGGCTGTAGGATCCCCCAAGGCTACGTTAGCGGCAACACCGACAGGTACCAACGGGATTACTGAGACCACGGGAATGGTGTCGGGAAATTCGCGAATCGGCTTCCGTGGCACAGAGGACCTGGGCGGAGGCTTGAAGGCGATATTCCAAATGGAGGGCACGGTTGGGGTGGACGATGGGGTGGGTAATTTGTTTAGCCGCGACACCTTCGTCGGACTGAAGGGGGGCTTTGGTGCCGTGAAGTTGGGCTCTATAGACACCATATTCAAGAACTATGGAGACACGGTTGGTGTATTGGGCCTCGGCAGTGGCACCTTTCTATCCAGCAGTTCTGTGCTGCGCAAGACTGGTTTCGGCACCAGCTCGGCCTCGAGTTTTCACCTGCGCCGCGCCAATTCCGTCCAGTACGAATCGCCTGAATTCGGCGGCTTCCAAGCCGGGGTGCAGTATTCGACGGACGAGCTCAAGACGGCTACGCGAAACCCGCGTCAGCTTTCGATGGGCGTGAAATACGATCAGGGTCCCTGGTTCGTGGCTGTCGCCCACGAAATTCATTACGACCAGTTCGGCGGATCGAACAATGCACCATCAGCAATGCGCAACAACGGCACCACTGATCTAATAACAAACTCAAAAGACACGGCGACGCAGCTCACGGTGGAGTACCGCTTGAGCAAAAATCACAAGTTCGAGTTCGACGTGATACGTAAGGACTACAAAGAGAATGCGAAGATCGGCGGCCGTTTCGAGTCCTACAAGAACACAGCCTACCTCCTGGGGATGGAAAACAGGTGGAATAACGATTGGCGGACTGCCGTCCAATACGCTAAGGCAAGCGCCGGAACTTGCACACGTATTGGCTCGGCTTGTGTGACCGATGGCCTTGACGGCTCCAAGGTCACGCTCGGTGTCGGGTATATCGTGAGCAAGCGAACGATGTTGTTCGGTGCCGCCGGAAAATTGGTCAACGGCGCGTCTGCGCGCTACAGCAACACCGATTTTGGTGGAAAGCCAAATCCGGGAGAGAACATAACTCATGTGGCCCTTGGAATTTCGCACAGCTTCTAGGAAATGCGGGATGAAAGCCAACTTGCATCCCGATCTGCTGCGCCGCCAGCTGCTGGCGGCCTCGCTCGCCGCCATTGCCGCACGCGGCGCATGGGCCCAGGACCAGAGCGCACGCAACCGCGAGATCTACCTTTACAAGGGTGCCGCCCGCGAGGCGCGTCTGCTCGAGGGCGCGAAAAAGGAGGGTAAGGTCAACATCTACACCTCGCTCAACACCAAGGACTCGGGGCCCATCACCGAGGCGTTTGAGAAGAAGTACGGCATCAAGACGCTGCTGTGGCGCTCAAGCTCCGAAAAGGTACTGCAACGCGCCGTGACCGAGGCGCGGGCTGGCCGATTCCTTTGCGATGTGCTCGAGACCAACGGCCCCGAAATGGAAGCGCTGTACCGCGAGAAGCTGTTGGCCGAATTTTTCAGTCCGCACTTTCAGGACCTGCCTGCGGCCGCGTTCCCGAAGCACCGGCATTATGTGGCTGACCGTTTTAACTTCTTCGTTATTGGTTACAACACTAACCTGCTCAAGCCCGACGAAGTGCCCAACAGCTACCAGGATCTGCTGCACCCGCGCTTTGCCGGAAGAATCGGCATTGAGTCGGGCGACACTGACTGGTTCGCAGCCCTTGTTAAGTCGATGGGCGAGGAAAAAGGCATGGCGTTCTTCCGAAAGCTGGCTGAGTCCAGGCCGCAAATGCGCACTGGTCACACCTTGCTGGCGGAGCTGGTCGCGGCGGGCGAGATTCCGATCACGGCGACTATCTATAACCACACCATCGAACGCCTGAAGTTGAAGGGGGCGCCGGTCAAGTGGAAGGCGCTGACACCTACCTTCGGTCGGCCCAACGCAATTGGCGTTGTTCCGCACGCGGCCAACCCGCATGCCGCGCTGCTGTTTGCCGACTACATGCTGTCGCTGGAGGGGCAGACGATGTTGGAGAAACGCAACCGCGTTCCGTCCAGCCTGGCGGTCGACACGCAGCTCAACAAGTTCCCGTTCGAGATGATCGACCCGGTCATCACACTCGACGAAGCCGAAAAATGGGAAATGCGCTGGTCCGAACTGTTCCTCAAGGGACAGAAGGTCCAGAAGGAAACCGATTAACGGTCCGCCCACCCTTGTACCAACGTGCTGCTGTCTCAACTTCGGTCTTAAAAGAAATCCATCATGAATAAACGTCAATTCATCCGGCTGTCGGCCTTGTCGCTAGCCTGCGCTGTGCTGCCAAGCGCTGCTTTCGCACAGCCTGCGGCACGCGGAACCATGGCCGAACTGGCCCAGTACGAAGGCGCAGACCGCCTGCAGCGCCTGATCGACGGTGCGAAAAAAGAGGGCAACCTCAGCATCTACACCTCAGCCCAGACGGACGACATGGGAGCGCTGGTGGCTGGGTTCGAGAAGAAGTACGGCATCAAGGTCAGCGTCTGGCGTGCTGGCTCCGAGAAGGTGCTGCAACGCGCAGTTACCGAGGCGCGCGCCAACCGCAACAGCGTTGATATTGTCGAGACCAACGGTCCCGAACTTGAGGCTATGCACCGGGAGAAGGTTCTTCAGGCGATCAAGTCCCCGCACCACCGCGACCTGATTCCGGCCGCAATTCGTCCGCATGGCGAATGGGTCGGCACCCGTCTGAATGTGTTTGTGCAGGCCTACAACACCAAACTGGTGAAGAAAGAGGAGCTGCCCAAAACCTGGGACGACCTGCTGCATCCGCGCTGGAAGGGTCGATTGGGCATCGAGGCGGAAGACCAGGACTGGCTGGCCGGTGTGATGAGCGACCTGGGTGAGGCGCGCGGCACCAAACTGTTCAAGGAGATCGTCGCCACCAATGGCGTGTCGGTACGCAAGGGGCACACCTTGTTGACCCAACTGGTGGTGTCCGGCGAGATACCGTTTGCGCTGACGGTCTACAACTACAAGGCCCAGCAGCTGAAAGACAAGGGCGCGCCGATTGACTGGTTTTCGATCGGCAACCCAATCGCACGGCCCAACGGTATTGGCGTGGCGCGGACCGCACCGAACCCGCATGCGGCCGTTCTGTTCTACGACTACGAAATCAGCGAGGAAGGACAAAAAATCCTCGCTGGGCGTGATTTTGTACCGACCAACACCAAGGTCGACACTCCCTTCAACAAGACGCAGCTAAATTTCATCGATGCCCGAGTGATGCTCGACGAGTATGCAAAATGGACCAAGCTCTACGAAGAAATTTTCGCGGCTAAGAGCCTCTGATTGCCACCCAGGAACCACACCATGAAAACCTTGCTGAAGATCGCGCTGTCGCTGATGGCGCTGGCCGGTGCTGTCGCTCTGGCCCAGACCCCTCTGGCCACCTACCAAGGTGCCGACCGTCTTGATAAGTTGGTCGCAGCGGCCAAGAAAGAAGGCACGCTGACGCTGTACACCACGATCGCCGAGAAAGATTTGCCAACGCTGATCAAGCCATTCGAGATGAAGTACGGCATCAAGGTGAATATCTGGCGAGCCGGCACCGAGAAGGTGCTGCAGCGCACGCTGGCCGAGGCTGCCGCCAAACGTTACGAAGTCGATGCGGTGCACTTCGGCTCGCCCGAGATGGAAGCGCTCTCGCGCGAGAAGGTGCTGCAGCCAGTGATATCACCTGTGTACCGGGACCTGCAGCCGGGTTCGGTACCGCCGCACCGGGAATGGGCCGCCACGCTGTTGTCGGTGTGGGTGCAGGCCTACAACACCAACCTGATCAAGAAGGAAGACCTGCCCAGGACCTACCAGGATCTGCTGGACCCGAAGTGGAAGGGCAAGCTCGGCATCGAGGCCAAGAACCAGGACTGGTTCGCGTCGGTTATCGAGATCGCCGGCGGCGGTGACAAGGGCCTGAAGTTTTTCCAGGACCTGGTGGCGCGCAACGGCATTTCGCCGCGCAAAGGCCATACGCTGCTGACCAACATGGTGGTCTCGGGTGAAGTGCCGATGGCACTGACGGTTTACAACTACATGCCCGAGCAGGCCAAGAAAAAGGGCGCACCGGTCGACTGGTTCGCCCTTGAGCCGGCTGTGGCGCGGTCCAATGCTATCGGTGTGGCACGGCATGCGCCGCATCCTGCCGCCGCACTGCTGTTCCACGAGTACATGCTGACCGACGCGCAGCAGCACATGGTCAAGCTCGATTATGTGCCGACCAACACCAAGGTGGCATCACCGCTGAAGGGCGTGAAGATACTGATCACCGATCCGATCCGCTCGCTCGACGAGGCCGAGAAGTGGACCAAGCTGTTCGACGATACCGTCGTAAACCGCGGCGGCCGCTGAGTCCAGACGCCACCACTCCCACGAAAGCACCCCCATGAGCAACACCCTGATCGCTGCCGGCGGCACCAAGCAGCTGCCCGGCCACTCGTTCCGCGAGGTCTGGCTGATCACTCTGGGCCACTCGCTGACGCATTGGTATCCGGCCACCTTCTATTTGCTGCTGCCCATCATCGGCAACGAGCTGGGCTTGTCGTTCAGCCAGATCGGGCTGATCATGACCTGCCAGTACCTTGCCGGCGCGGTGGCCAACGTGCCCGCCGGCGTGCTGGTCGACACGGTCGGGCGCAAGGGCTTGCTGATGGCGGTGTCGCTGTTCTGGGTCGGCTTCCCGTACCTGCTGATGAGCTTTACGTACAGCTATGTGATGCTGCTGCTGTGCGTGGTGATGGTCGGTGTCGGCAACAGCCTGTGGCACCCGACCGCGATCCCGACGCTGGCCCGCCGCTTCCCGGAACGCAAGGGCCTGGTGCTGTCGCTGCACGGCATGGGCGGCAATGCCGGCGATGCGATCGCGCCGCTGGTCGTGGGCTCGCTGCTGGCGCTGCTGTCGTGGCGCGAGGTGGTGGTGCTGAACGTGGTGCCGGGCCTGCTGATATCGCTGCTGCTGCTGGTCTTCTTGGGCACGCTGCAGCTTGGCCGGAAAAAGCCCGCCAGCACGGTCACTGCGGCCAGTCTCGAGGACCCCGCTGCGCAGTCGCTGGCAGACTACGCCACAGAACTGCGCCAGCTGTTTCGCAACCGCAGCCTGGTGATACTGTCCACCAGCGGGGCCTTCCGATCGATGACGCAGATGGCGCTCCTGACCTTCCTGCCGCTGTTTCTGGCGCGCGAAATGGGTTATTCGATGTTCCTGATCGGCGTCTCGATGTTCGCCTTGCAGGCCGCCGGCTTCGCTGCGGCGCCGGTGGCCGGCCACCTGTCGGACCGGCTCGGGCGGCGCAGCGTGGTGATGACCAGCATGGCGATGACAGCCGCCGTGCTGCTGTTCATGGCGCTGGCCGGCAAGTCGCAAGCGTTCGTCGCTTTCATTGCGGTGCTGGGATTTTTTCTGTATGCGCTCCGTCCGGTGCTGCAGGCCTGGCTGCTGGAGACGACGCCGAAGAACATGGGCGGCAGCAGCATTGGCATCCTGTTCGGTGCGCAATCGTTGGGCGCTTCGGTGGGACCGCTGATCGGCGGGCTGATCGCCGACCGCTACGGCCTCGGCGCCACGTTCTACTTCCTGGCCGGCACCATCGTCTGCGCCAATCTGTTTATTCTGCTGATGCCCAAAGGCGAGATGGCGCCGGCATCAGCTCCATGAGCGCCTCGCCCCGCTCGCTGCGGCGCTGGTTCAAGAGCACGTCAAACCGGACTTTCGTCGTCTGGCCGCTGGCGCTGCTGGCACTCCAGGCCCTGCTCGACGGCGGCTGGCCGCGCTTGAATCTGTGGGCGCTGCCGTTGCTGGCCTGGGGCTACGCGCAGTACCGCTGGGTCGGCGCGCTGCGAACCAAGCAAGGAGGTGGCGGGCCTGGCCTGTCCAATCCACCGCTGCGCCTGGTGACGACCGGCCCGTACCGGTTGACGCGCAACCCGATGTACCTCGGGCATCTGATCTTTTTCGTCGGCCTGGCGCTGCTGCTGTCGGGGTCGGCCTGGGTGGTGTTTGCCGCGCATGTGCTGTGGTTCGACCGCCGTGCACGTGGCGACGAAGCGCATCTGCTGCAATTGTTTGGCGAGCCTTACCGCGACTACCTGGGCCGCGTCAAACGCTGGGTTCCAGGCATCTCCTGACTCCGGGGCCGGTTCCATCTCATGGGTGAGTTCTACGCGCTGGCCTCGGCGCTATGCTTCGCAATCTCCAACGTGGCGGTCATGCGCGGCGCCCCGCGCGGGGCCGCCGACAACGGTGCGTTCCTGTCGCTGCTGCTGACGGCGGCGATCTCGGCGCTTGGGTGGTTGGTGCTCGGGTCGCGCCAGGGTTTCGCACCGGTGACCCTCAATGGCGTGCTCTGGTTGGCCGCAGCTGGCGTGTTCACGGCGTTCATCGGTCGCGTGTTCCTCTACGCGTCAATACAGCACCTGGGGGCCGTGCGCGCTTCGGCGGTCAAACGACTGAACCCGTTCTTCGCGGTGCTGCTGGGCATGTTTGTGCTGGGCGAGTCCGTTTCTGGCCGGGCGGGCTGGGGGGTGCTGCTGATCGTGGCCAGCTTTGCGGTACTCGTGCACGCACAGCTGCACGGCGGCGCGCAGCCCGGTGCCCCCCTCCCCGCCGGGGCATGGCGGAGACTTCTGAACCTGGGGTATATGTACGGCCCGGTATCGGCGCTGGGCTACGCACTGGGCTATCTCATGCGCAAGTCGGGACTGCAGGAAACACCGGATCCGTTCTTCGGGGCCATGGTCGGCACGCTGGTCGGCGCGATGCTGTTCGTCGTTGCCGGTTGCTTCAGCGAGTCCTACCGCCTGGCCGTACAAGGCACGTTTCGCCGGGCCAACCCTTGGCTGTATGTCGCCGGCGTGGCCGCGTCATTCGGCCAGATCTTCTATTTCGCCGCGCTCAACGTCAGCCCGATGTCGCGTGTGGCACTGATCACCTCGATGGAGGTATTCATCACCATCGCGCTCAGCCTGGCGTTTTTCGGAGAGCGCCTGTCGGCGCGGGTGGCGATAGCCGCCCTGCTGGGGTTCGCGGGCACGATGCTGCTCGTCGGCAGCTGAGCGAGTCCACCCCCGCCCGCTGTCGGGCTCGGCTGTGCTCGCCGCTCGGCATGCGCCGCAGCCGGTGGCCAGGGCAGCGATAATCCCGCAGGGTCTTACGTGCGCGTCGATGCTGCGCAGCCGCTACCGAAGCAACTAACCCGTGATGTGCCTCGGTGCGCCTTTGGACCGAGCCGCTGAAGAGAATGGAGAATGGCTTCCCGGCCTGATTAATCGTTCCTTTAAGAAGAACGTGGTTCCACATAAAAGAAATATTTGCTACAATAGAAGTATGATGATAAATACGCAAAAAATAGAGGTCCGCCCGGAGAAGAAAGTGCCTTCTACCCGGCTGTCATCGGTTGCTTCCGCACTGCTGGTGCTCAAAGTTTTTTCCGAGGCCGAGGCCGAACTCGGAATCAGCAGCATTGCCAAGCGTCTCAGCCTAGCCAAGAGTACGGTGCACAGGCTTGCTGTAACCTTGGCTTCCGAAGGCTTTCTCGAGCAAAACCCGGAGAACGGGCGTTACCGACTGGGACTCTCTCTGTTTGAGTTGGGAACCTTGGTGCGACGGCGCATGGACGTCTCCAACCTGGGTCTGCCCTTACTCGGAGCTTTGCGTGATCAGACCCAGGAATCGGTGCACTTGGCAATTTTGGCCCAGACCTCCATCGTGTATTTGTATAACGGTGAAAGTTCGCAGGCGATCGGCACTCGGTCCTACCTCGGCGCGCGCAAGCCTGCTTTTTGTACCAGCGAGGGTCGCGTGCTGCTGGCCTTTGGTTCACCGGACCAGGTGACCGCCGTCCTAAATGAGGGTCTGGTGGCGCGCACACCCCATACGAACATCGACCCCAAGGCGCTGCTGCGGTCGCTCGACGAGGCGCGCAAGACCGGTTACGTGATCGATGATGAGGAGAGCGAGATCGGCATGCGCGGCGTTGCAGCGCCGGTCCGCGACATATCTGGCAAGGTGGTTGCCGCTGTCGGGCTCTCCGGTCCGCTCCAGCGCCTGACCAAGAAGGAGCTGCGCCGCCTCCTTCCACAGGTCATCACCACCGCCGACGCGATCTCGGCCCGCATGGGCTACAAGCGCAGCTGATTCACTTCCATTGCTCACCCTGTCAATCACCATGACCGCACCCGACCATCTGATTCGAATTGCAGGCGGCGACGTCTGCTTCCCCTGTGCACCTGACGACACCATGCTGCGCGCGGCGCAGCGCGCTGGTCTTGGGTTTCCCTACGAATGCAATGTCGGGTCCTGCGGCAATTGCAAGTTTGAACTTGTTAAAGGCGAAGTGCAGATGGCCTGGGAACAGGCACCGGGCTGGACCGACAAAGACCGGGCGCGAAACCGCTATCTGGGCTGTCAGTCCAGGGCATTGGGAGATTGCACCGTCAAATTGCTAACGAACCCGCGTTATGCACCTTTGCATATTCCGCAGCGCATGTCGGCGGTACTGACAGGTCGTCGCCGCATCACACACGACATCAGCGAGTTCAGCTTTAGTCTGGAGCAGCCGCAGGCTTTTGAGCCAGGGCAATACGCGCTGGTTTATTTGCCCGGTGTGATGGGTGGGCGTGCGTACTCCATGAGCAACATCGTGGGTGACGGTCTGGGCTGGGAATTTCAGGTCCGGCGCACGCCGCAGGGTCAAGGCAGCCAGGTCTTGTTTGACTCTTTGAAAATCGGTGAGCGTATCGAGATCGATGGCCCTTATGGCATGGCCTGGTTGCGCCGTGATGCACCACGTGACATCCTCTGCCTTGCCGGTGGGTCGGGCCTGGCGCCCATGATTTCCATTGCCCGGGGCGCGATGGCCGAGCCTGTGCTGGCCCAACGAAAACTGCACTTTTTGTACGGTGGCAGGATGCCCGCCGATGTGTGCGGCGAAGACATGTTGCGCGCTTTGCCGGGCTGGGGTGACCGACTGACTTACCAGGCGGCGATCTCCGCTGCGCCCTTAGAGGGCGAGCCGGCCTGGCCCGGGACTGTCGGTTATCTGCACGACGTTGCCCAGCAACGCTTCGGGGCCGGTTTGGCGCAGATGGAAATTTATTTCGCAGGACCACCGGTGATGGCCCAGGCGTTGCAACGCATGCTGCTCGCGGAAAAAGTGCCTTTTGCGCAGGTGCATTTCGACCAGTTTTACTGAAGCCGTTGCGTTCTGCCTTCTGATTAACCAGACGTTCAAGGAATCCATGTCAAAAATCAAACTATCGCTAGGCTGCTGGAATTACGACCGGACACGTGCCCTGATGGACGGCAGCGTGCAGCCCGATGGCATTGACCTGAATTACCTGAACATGCCGGTCGAGGAAACGTTTTTCCGCATGATGCGGCACCGGGAGTTTGATGCGGCCGAGTTGTCGCTGTCTTCTTATACCGTCTCGCGCTCCAAATCAGAGCAACCTTTTATTGCGATCCCTGTCTTTCCCTCACGGTTCTTTCGCCATTCATGTATCTATGTGAATGCCGATGCCGGTATCCGCGAGCCCAAAGACCTGATTGGAAAACGTATCGGTACACCCGAATACCAGATGACGGCGCCGGTCTGGATACGCGGCATCTTGTCAGACCATTATGGGGTGCCGGTGGACAGCGTGACCTACTACACCGGGGGTGTGGAGGAAACGGGCCGGCTGGAAAAGGTCAAGCTGGATTTGCCCGCAAACATTCGCGTCCAGCCGATAGGGCCGACACAGACCTTGTCGCAAATGCTGCTCGATGGCGAGATCGATGCCTTACACACGGCGCGTATGCCGTCTTCTTTCATGACCGGTGGCGGGCGCGTCAAGCGCCTGTTTGAGAACTACGTCGAAGTCGAAAAGCAATATTACCGGGACACCGGAATTTTTCCCATCATGCACACCGTGGCGATACGGCGGGAAGTTTATGAGGCCAACCGCTGGATAGCCCAGTCGCTCAACAAAGCGTTTGTCGAAGCCCAGCGCCGAACCTACGAAGACCTGCGCGAGACGGCGGCACTCAAGACTATGCTGCCGTGGGCCGGCGCCCAGTACGAGCAAGCCTGCAAGGAAATGGGTGACGATTTCTGGCCTTATGGCCTGGAGAGCAACCGCAAGTGCCTGGAGACGTTTTTGCGCTACCACCATGAGCAGGGCTTGTCCAAGCGATTGCTGACACCCGATGAGTTGTTTGCGCCCGAGGCGCTCGAATCCTTCAAAATTTAAGGTTAACCATGTCTGATCCCCGATCCCCTGTCGCCCCGGACCTGCCGTCTGCCGATTCGCTGCACTCCCTGAAAGACCATCAACTGGGTGCCTACCTCGAGCACGACCATGGCGAAGGCGGCGACCACGACCATGACCACGATGACATGGGCGGTGTGCCCAACGCGGCCGATCATGCTTTGTGGGTGCAGGACAACGTGATCCTCAACAGCGTCGGCATAGACATCGGCTCAGCCGGCACCCAGGTGGTGTTTTCCAAAATTCACATGCAACGTGTTGCCGACCAGCTGTCAACCCGTTACGTGGTGATTTCCCGCGAGCCGATATACCAGTCGCCCAGCACGCTCACGCCTTACCAGAGCGACACCCTGATCGACGCCGATGCGCTCGGAAAAATCATTGAAGACGCCTACACGGCGGCCGGTTTGCATGCCGACAGCATCGATGCCGGCGCGGTGATTTTGACGGGGGAAGCCTTGCGCCGTGAAAACGGACAAGCGATTGCCGATGTATTGGCCGAACAAGGGGGTGAGTTTGTCTGCGCCACTGCGGGTCACCATATGGAATGTATGTTGGCGGTTTTTGGTTCTGGTGCGGCGCGGCGCTCCTACGACGACTCGTCGACCATCCTCAACATCGACATTGGTGGCGGTACCACGAAGCTGGGCCTGGTCGAAAAGGGCGAGTTGCGGGCGACGGCTGCGGTGCACCTGGGTGGACGGCTTCTGGTGGTGGATGGCAGCGGAAAAATCACCCGGCTCGATCCGGCGGGTCGGGGTCATGCGCTGCGCGCCGGCTTTGACTGGCAGCTGGGCAGCGTCGTCAGCCGCAAGGACATGGCGCATGTGGCCGCCACCATGGCGGACACTCTGGTGCGGCTTTTGAAGCAGCAATATACCGAGAACGACCTGCAGGAAATGCTGTTGACCGACCCGCTGCCGCCACTCGAGCAACTCGGCGGCATCATGTTTTCAGGTGGCGTGGGTGAATATGTCTACCGGCGCGAGGCGCGTGATTTTGGTGACCTCGGAAAAATGTTTGGCGAAGCCGTACGCGATCGCCTTGATCAGGGTGCGTTGCCTTGGAATCTGCTGCCGCCCGGCGAATGCCTGCGCGCTACCGTGCTGGGTGCGTCTGAATACAGCGTACAACTCAGCGGCAATACAACGTTTGTGTCCGAGCCGCGGGTGCTGTTGCCGCGTAAAAACCTGCAGGTCGTGCCATTGCCCCTGGCGCTTCAAGATCACATAGACCCCGCCGAGGTCGTGCAGTCACTGCAACAATCATTCATGCGCCATGACCTGGTCGAAGGTGATCAGGACAATGCGCTGTCGCTGCGCTGGACTGGCCAGCCAACTTTTGAGCGTTTGGCCGCAATGGCCGATGGGCTGCTGTCGGCGATCCCGCGCACCCTGGCCACCGGCCGGCCGGTGTATGTGCTGGCCGACGGCGATATCGCCATGACGCTGGGTCACCTGATCAAGGACGATCCCCGGGTGACCGGCGAAGTGCTGGTGATTGACGGCATCACCTTGTGGGGCTTTGACTTCATCGACCTGGGGCGGATCCGCATGCCCTCGCTCACGGTGCCGGTGACCATCAAGTCCCTGGTGTTCAGTGAAGACCCGCATTCCCACGGAAAATCCGATTTGAGCAACTGGCACCGCCATGACGACGGCGAGTTGCACCGGCATGACGACCACAGCCATGCGCATTCGCATGAGAACGACCATGACCGTGCTTATGATCACGGTCATAAGCACGGCCATGGTCACCACCACCACCACGGGCATTAACCATGGATCTGGCCGCAACCCGTCAAAAACTGGCACTCGCACTGGCCATGCTGGAGCGCGAAGAAATCATTGATTTCAATGGCCATTTCAGCGCCCGCCTGCCCGATGGCCGCGGCTTGCTGATTAACGCCGCCGATTCGGTGCGCAGCCGCATCCGCGAAGACGATTTCATTGAAATTGATTTCGATGGCCGCAGCCTGGCCGGTGCGCGAACGCCGCCCATGGAGTTTCACCTGCATGCGCAGATTTACCTGCGCCGTCCCGATGTCCACGCCGTCGTTCATACCCATCCGCGCTGGTCCACCGTCTTGACCACGGTGGGGCAGGCCTGGCAGCCGGTCACCATGCAGGCGGCGGTGGTGGGTACGGTGCCGGTTTTTGACAAAACCGCATCCATCAATTCTGTGGCGCTGGGGCGGGAGGTCGCCGAGTTTCTCGGTGAGGCCAAGGCGGCATTGATGCGGCGCCATGGTGCAGTGACTGTCGCCGCGTCGGTATCCGACGCTTTTGTGCAGGCGATTTACCTGGAAGAAAACGCGTACCGCCAATTCCTGGCGCTGCAAATTGGCAAGCCGCAGGCCTTGAGCGATGAAGAATGTGCGCTGATTGGCCGCAACCTGTCGCGGCCGGTCCTGCTGCAAAAGGTCTGGGATTACCACGCTGCCAAACATTTTCCGGAGGGGCTGTGACCGTAGTTTCATACCCATTTCGTGAATCGGGTGCGGGTGCTGGCCGATGCGGTGAACCCTGCGCGGGCGCACTTTATATCTGTCCTGAGGAGTTCGCATGAGTACCGTCACCGTAGCCAACAGTCTGCTGCCCTCGTTGGCTCTGGTCGGCATGCTGGGTTTTCGCCATGGTTTCGACGCTGACCACATTGCGGTGATTGATGGCATGACACGGGCGCGCCAACTGCACCACTCGTACTGGACATCACGCCTGGTGGGCATGCAGTTTGCCTTGGGCCACAGCGCCGTGATACTGCTGGCCTCGGCTTTGCTGTTTGGCCAGAGTGCTGCGCTGCCGCAGTGGCTCGATGGTCTGGGACTGGTTATTTCATGTGGCTTCCTGCTGCTGATTGCCGTCTCCAACCTCAACCATGCTTTACTGGCCGACGATGGTGCGCCGCGGCCGGTCGGTCCGTTTGCGGCAGCGTTGTTTCGCCTGACCGGCCGCCAGTTGCCCCCGGCACTGGTGGGTATGGCATTTGCCCTGTCTTTCGACGCGTTGGCGCAGGCCGCATTTTTTGCCAGCCGCGGCAGCCAGTTCAGTGGCCTGTCCACCGTGGTGTTGATGGCCGCCGTGTTCGGATTGGGCATGACCGTGGCGGATGCCGCTAATGGCGCACTGCTCAACTGGTTTGCCAGCCGCAGCGACCGCCTGGCACGCCAGGCCAGCCGTTTTTCCAGCGGTTTTATTGCGGTGATTGCCCTGCTGGCGGCCGGGGCCGGCATTGTGCGCGAATTCGAAATCGGCTTTGCGCAGCTCTGGGACAACCTGGGTATCTGGGTCGGAATCGGTCTGGTCAGCTTCACGTCGCTGGTTTACATGGCCCGTATCACCCTTCAAAAGGCACGTCTGCACCGAGCGGCCGGACCGCTCCGTGGATGAACTGGCGTCAGAAGACGCCGGGCCCCCGCCTGAATTGGCCCGCGAGTTGTTCCTGGCGTTCGCCTGGATCTCGCTGCAAAGTTTTGGTGGTGCACTGACGTTCATAGAGCGCACGGTGGTACGCGATAAGCGCTGGCTCAGCGCCAAAGAGTTTCTTGGCCTTTACGCGGTGAGCCAGGTTTTACCCGGCCCGACCGGTGTCTCTTTTTGCGTGCTGCTGGGCGACCGGTTCCTGGGGGTACGTGGGGCAGCCGCTGCGCTGGGTGGCTTCCTGCTGCTGCCCAGTGTCATTATCGTCAGTGTGGCCACGGTGTTCCAACAGTTTCAGCATGTTCCCCAAGTGCAGGGGGCCCTGCACGGCATGGGCGCGGCCAGTGTTGGCCTGATTGTGACCACCGCATTTCGCATGTCCCGCACCCTGCGGGGGCAACGCATAGGCATCGCCGTAGCAGCGCTGAGTTTTGCTGCGGTTGGCCTAGCGCGTTTGCCTGTCAGCACGGTGATGTTGACCCTTGGCGTGTTGTCGGTATGGCTGGCTTGGCGGAGTCGTCACCCATGAGCAACACCGAGCTTCTAGCACTTTTTTTGCATTTCTTGTCGCTGTCGGTGTTTGCGACCGGCGGGGCTATTTCGCTGGCCTCTGACATGCACCGCTATGTGGTGGACCAGCATGGTTACCTGAGCCATACCCAATTTGTCAACTCGATCGCCATGGCCCAGGCGTCTCCGGGTCCGAACATCATGTTTGTTACCGTCATGGGCTGGCAGATAGCCGGGGTCAAGGGCGCGTTGGCAACGACCATCGGATTGTCCTTGCCCGCGCTGATTTTTCCTTTCGTGGTGTCCCGGCTGGGCCGAAAGGCGCAATTCGAACGCGGACTGCGGGCGATGCAGCGCGGCCTCGGTCCGGTGGCGATCGGTTTGATGCTTTCCACCTGCTTTCTGCTGGTGCGTGATGCGCCAGGGGTGTGGAAGGGCGCCGCCATCATTATCGCCACGGTCGCCCTACTGACGCTAACCCGCATTCCTCCAGTGTTGCTGATTTTCGCCGCCGGTGGGCTGGGGGCCTTTATCCCCTGGTGAGGTGTAAAGCCAAGCCTTCGCCGCAGCCGGCGGCGTGATCAACTCGCGCTTGCCAATGCCGCCATGACCCGTTCTGGCGTCATCGGCGCGCGACGCAGGCGAACACCTGTCGCATCAAAAAATGCATTCGCTACGGCGGCCGGAACGACCCGGCAGGTCGCTTCTCCGGCGCCTGTCGGTGCGACTTCGGGGTGATTGATCAGAACCACGTCTATGCTCTCCGGCGCATCCTTCATGTCAAGAATCGGATAGCTCAACCAGTCGACGCTGGTCACCGAGTTTTTATCAAAATGCACTTCCTCAAAGAGCGAGCGGGACAGCGATTGCACCAACCCGCCTTCGATGGTGTGACGTAGGCCTTCCGGGTTGACGACCAGTCCGCAATCGTGTGCGACGGTGAATTTTCTCCCCCAGATTCGTCCAGTCTTACGCTCGACTTCAATCTCGGCGACGACCGCCAAAATCGTGCCGCCGCGCTGGGCATAGGCAATTCCGCGACCCTTGAGAAGATCTGCGGACAGGTCGCGGCGCGCCGAGGAGCGGGCTTTCCAGCCGGATTTTTCCGCCGCTGCCTTGACCACAGCCTGATCGCGTGCGGCGGTCAGGTAGTTCAATCGGAAGGCGACTGGGTCGGCTCCGGTGGCGACGGCCAGCTCGTCAATAAACTGTTCGCTGGCAAAGTGGATTTGCAGCCCAACCGGATCACGCAGGTGGGAGGTGCGCAGTGGTGACGCACCATCCAGCAGGGCCGGAATGACCTCCCAGGCGAGCAGCTTGTTGTTAAAGCCGTAGCTTTCTTCCGGCGTGCCAAAGCCAACACCAATATTGGGCGGCAGTCCGATCTCCATGCCGGACAAGCTGTCGCGTGGATCGGATTCGTTGCTGCGTATGGAGGCGCGTGAAAACCCGCGCGATGTGAATTCATAGCCGATCACTTTGCCGGAAGCGTCGAGCGCCGCGCGAGCCCGGTGGACCGAGGCTGGCGCCTTAGGATCCCAGGCGGTAGCGTCGTGGCGCATGCCCTGTACCCGCACCGGTCTGCCGGTCAGTTTGGACAGCAAGGCGGCGTCGAGTGCTGCGTCACCGGCATCGTTTCGGCCATAAGAGCCCGGTCCGATGAACCAGATGCCTTGCACTTTTTCCGCTGCCAAACCCAGCTGCTTGGCAACGCCATCGCGGGCGTAATGCGGTTTTTGCGAGCCGGTCCACAGCGTCGCATGATCGGCCCTGGCATCGACAATGGCGCACGCCGGCCCCATGCTGGCGTGCGACTGGAAAGGCCATTCGTATTCGGCTTGCACCACGCGCGCCGCGCTCTGGAAGGCGGCAGCCACATCACCGGTTTTTTCGGAATCATCGCGTTTTAGGGTAGGGGCAGAGCGTATGTGGTCGTGAACTTTCTCCCAAGTTGGAAAGAGATTTTTGGCTTCACTCCATGTCACCTTGAGCAGGCGTGCGGCACGCACCGCGTCCCACTCCTTGTCCGCCACCACGGCCAGAAAATTCTTTTCGCGAATGACTCGTGCGCCGGGGATGGACTGGATTGAGCTCGCATCCACCGCCTCGGCAATACTGCCGGCGCGTGGCGTGCGAATGACCCGGGCGTGCAACATGCCGGGAACGGTTATGTCGCTCACATACCTGCCGGTGCCAAAAACTTTCCATGCCACGTCGCGCCGGGAAACCGGCTGGCCAACCAGCGTGTATTGCGCCGGTAGTTTGGGTTTGGCCTTGCCCTTGACGTTCATCTGGTTGCCGTTTTTTTTGTTCCACTCAACCTTGGTGTTGAAGTACTGACCACCAATCAGTTCCGCGTAGCTCACCCGTTTGCCGACATCGTCCAGCGCGAAGATGACACCATCGGAAACGCCCAGTTTCCCGGGCGCCAGGCCCAGCTTGGCTGACGCCATATCCACCAGCAGGCGACGCGCTTCGGCTGCAGCGTTGCGCAGCGGCTTGGCGCCAGCCTGGATGCCCAGCGCGCTGGAGGCGCCGCCCTGGTTGAGGGAGGTCGCGGTATCGCCCATGATGATTTCGACCTTGTCAAAGGCAACGTCGAGCTCCTCGGCGACGATTTGCGCAATGGCGACTTCCAGGCCCTGGCCCAGGTCGACTTTGCCGTAGTAGGCGATCACCTGGCCATCAGGCTGAATCGCCACCCAGGAATCGAGTTCATCGGGCGCCAACGCCGGTTTTTTCATGTTGCTGCCTTGCGCTTGCGCCGAACCGGAGAGCCACGGCACGGCAGCGGAAACCACAAGGGCCCCGGAACTGCCCAGCAGTTCGCGGCGGGTGACGGAAAGTCGGGTGTGATTATTCATGTCGGTTTCCTTCAGACCATCTGGGCTTGGGCGCGCTTGATGGCGCGCATGATGGATACATGGGTGCCGCAGCGGCACTTCAGGCCAGCCAGCGCGTCACGCACCTGCGCGTCGGTGGCAGTGGGATTCTTTTTAAGAAACGCCGCAGCCGTCATGACCCATCCGTTGATGCAGTAACCGCACTGTGGCACCTGCTCTTGAACAAACGCGGTCTGCAGCGGGTGTGGCTTGTCCGGTGTGCCCAGCCCGGCCAGCGTGGTTATCTGTTGCCCCTGAACGGCTGATACCGGCAACACGCAGGAACGCACAGCCTCGCCGTTGATGTGGACCGTGCACGCGCCGCATTGCGCCAAGCCGCAGCCAAACTTCGGATTGATCATTTTCAGGTCGCCGCGCAAGGCATACAGCAGCGGCATTTGTGGATCGCCGTCAACGCGGGCCGGTTTGCCATCAACGGTGAATTGGGTGGTCGCCATAAGTTCTCCCTTGCAGTTCAGTGGAATACGCTGATTACTTAGATGTCACTGCGAGCTTGTACATCCTGGTTCCGACATTGTCAAAAAAATGGCACAGCGTTACGCATAAAGGAACGAGGACCATTTTCCAAATCTTGCGGCGGTGCCAGGACAAGGATGAGCGCAATGCCTATCGTGACCAGCTGTTTGCCGGGACCCTCAAGGCTTGCGTTGACGATACGCAATCGCTATCTGCCTACCAGGATGCCTACTGCCGGATGGCAGCGCCGTCGCCTGGTGGGTCTGGCGAGCACGGTGGCCTGTTTGCTTTACATCCTGCAGCTGCTGCCCCTGAGCGCCGCCGAGGTGGCTTCCGAGGTGATCTGGCTGTTGCTGCTCAACGCCACCCTGGCACGGTTGCACCGGTGCTGATGGCGATTGAACGTATCTGTGCCAGTCTGGCCGCGCAGACCAGCATGGTCGGCCCGATGTCCACGATCCTGATGAGCGTGCTGATTCTGGGGGAACCGTTCTCCGCCTGGATGGCGGCCGGCACGGTGCTGGTGATTGTCGTCATTTTTCGTGTTCAACCGGGCTGTGAAATAAGGCCTCCATGCTTTTCATATGGTCCAAATTGCACCAGACTACCCAGTTGACCAGCGCATCAACTGGTGAACGGGAAACCAGCGACCGTATCGGATTCGCCCTGGGGTAGCCCTGCGATTGGGGTGGACGGTGCCTGTCGATTCGGACATTCTTCCGGATGAAAAGTAATTAAACCTGACATCACTGCTTGAAAAGCGCGAAGTTTCATGACAGTCCAAGCTGCGACACTTAATCTCATGCGGTTGAATCGTGGCGAGTCTATTCCCCGCCCCTTGGGGCGTTCCCTCCCGTGGTATTCAGCATCCAGATACCCCACTGCTTGCTAGCGGCCGCAAAAATTGATACATTAGCTTCGTTGCTTCCAGTGGATCGACGTTCCTTATAGAGGAACTTCATGCATTTTGCCGATCGCCTGATTTCACATGTGCTTTACCCAGGCGTCCGGTATCCGATCAAGGCAGATATGTTATGAAAAAGGTGCTGATCCAATGACGATTCACGGTGGCGTAAATACCTCGGCGAATGAAAATGTCCCGGCCAAGCCGGCCAATGTTCTGGTCGATCCCTACCGCGATTGGTCCGAAGGCGAAGGAATCCCGATCCATCTGGATTTCGGCCACAACCTGCTTGAGCTGGAGACCGGCCCCTGGGACCGGTATGAGGCGCGGGGCTGCTTTGCGCACACCCATGGCGCAGGCGATTTCATGGCGAATTACGTGCTTGAAGTCGCGCCTAGCGCAAAGACTCGCCCGGTCAGGCATTTATACGAGGTGTTTTGTTTCGTGCTTGCCGGTCATGGCTCGACCAAGGTCTGGCTGCCGAACGGGGAGGTGCGTGTATTCGAGTGGGGACCCAAGGCGATGTTCGCGATCCCGCTCAATTGCCAGTACCAGATTTTCAACGGTACGGGTTCACATCCAGTGCGGATTTCATGCACCAACAACGCGCCGATTACGATCAATCTCTATCACAACCTCGATTTCGTCTTCGACAATTCATTCGCTTTCCCGGAGCGTGCAGGCCAATCGAAGCACTTTGACGGGGAGGGCGATCACAGCACCTGGATCGCCGCAAATACGATCAAGCGAAATCTATGGGAGACGAACTTTGTCCACGATTTGTCGAGCTTCAAGCTGTACGAGTTTGAAGAGCGGGGCAAAGGATCGACGAACGTGAGTTTTATCCTCGCCGACGGAACGATGCACGCCCACGTATCGCAAATTCCGAAGGGGCGATACAAGAAAGCCCATCGTCATGCGGCCGGCACCCATGTGCATGCGGTCGATGGGGTGGGATATTCGCTTTTGTGGCACGAAGGCGATTCGGAGTTCAAGGAATTTCCGTGGCAGCACGGGTTCATGTACACCCCGCCGTTCTGGATGTTCCACCAACATTTCAACACCGGGCCAAGCCCGGCACGCTACCTGGCTTGCAGTCTGGGCAGCCGGCGCTACCCATTCATTTCGCTCAGGCGTAAAAGCTCCGAGGGCGCAGGATCGATTTCGATTTCTCAGGGGGGCCGCCAGATCGAATACGAAGACCAGGATCCTCGTGTTCATCGCAAATGGCTGGAGGCGCTGGGTACCTCGGGTGTCGCGTCTGAAATGGGCGAGATATTCGACGAACCGGCGATCCTTGAGTTGCCCCCCGAAGCGCTGAGCGGGGTGATCCGTACGCCGAGATCCATCGGCCCCGCTGTTTAGCACAGCACGTCGATGACTACGACGATACGGGGAAGGAGTCAGCGTGGCGCATGACCTTGAATTCGATCACGAACATGAGCTGTTGAATGAAGCCGACCAGGCGGCGGTCGCCCAGTTGATCTGGGAACAGGAGACCATTGACCTGCGGACGGTCGGCATCGACATCGGAAGCTCGACCTCGCATCTGCTGTTTGCCCGCGTCACGCTCAGGCGGTCACCGGAGGGATTGTCCAGTCGATTCATCGTGATCGACCGCCAAATCTTGTGGCGCTCGCCGATCATATTGACGCCATTTCTGCCGGACGGCACGATCGATGCCCGCGAACTTGCGCGTTTCATACACCGTGCGTACCATGACGCTGGCCTGCGTCGCAGTGATATCGACAGTGGTGCCGTGATACTGACCGGCGAAGCGATCAAACGCAAAAACGCGCGCGCGATCGACGAGATATTTGCCGCCGAGTCCGGTAAATTTGTTTGCGCAACCGCAGGGCATAAGCTGGAATGCATTTTGGCGGCACACGGCTCCGGGGCGACCGATCTATCGCGGCGCAGAGGCGAATGCGGCCTTCATGTGGACGTGGGCGGCGGCACCACGAAGCTGGCATTGATTGATCGGGGGAAAATCATCAGCGTCGCCGCTTTTGCAGTTGGCGGCCGCCTGCTGGCCCAGGACGGAACGGGCGCGTGGACCCGGATTGATGAGTCCGCGCATCGGGTGGCCAAGCAGCTGCTGATTGAGGCATCACCAAGCACCTTTGCAGAAGAGACAGCTCGGATTGCGATTGCGCGGCGGCTGGCAACGATCGTTGTTGATCAGATCTGCGGAAGTGCTCGCTATGCGCTCGGCAAGGCGCTTGAGTTGACCGACCCCTTGTCGAGAACAGTCGAACCAGCTTTTATTACGTTTTCGGGGGGAGTCGCCGAATATATTTACGGTCGGGAAAGCATGGGTCACGGCGACATTGCCCAATTGCTCGCCACTGAAATCGTCAAGCAGGTCAAAGCCCGTATCACAATCCCCGTCATAGAGCCGATGGAGCGAATCCGTGCGACGGTGATCGGTGCCTCGCAATTTACGGTACAGGTCAGCGGCAAGACCATTTACCTGCCCGATGCGGGCGTCCTGCCTGTCCATAACGTACCCGTGGTTCACCTCGGCCTGGATCTCTCGGAACACATCGAGATCGATAAGATCGTCAATGCCTTCAGACGGAATGCGGACGTCAGGGATGTGGAACCAGGTGTCCGGCTGGCGCTTGCCTTTGCGTGGGATGGTGAGCCGGATCACTCCCGGCTGCTGGCGATGGCCAAGGCCATCTTGCAGTTTGCGGCGCCTTCCGGCCGCAGAGAGCAGACTCTTTTCTTGATGATTGATGGAGATGTGGGCGCCTCGCTTGGTCGCATCCTGCATGATGAACTTCATCTCGACGGCAAAATTGTGTCGATCGATGGGATCAAGCTGCAGGAGCTGGACTTCGTCGATGTTGGCGAATGGCTTGATCCCCCGGGCGTCGTGCCAATCGTTATCAAATCCTTGCTTTTTCCGGCTGATCATTCCAGCAGCTAAACAATCAGAAACCGGTAAGTCACTGCGACAGACCCGCTGTTGCTTCCAGTGAAGCGCCAGGCGTCTACCCTGAATGTCACTGCGTGTTGAAGTTGCGCTGTTCGCCTTGATGTTGGCGCCGGTTGAATATTGACCACCTGGTCGTCACAGCGCAAATGGGCTTCGACCCTTCGGCCCCTTCGACAGGGCTCAGGACAGGCCAAGCTCAGCCCGAACAGCTGCTCCGAGGTGCGATACTTGGCTTCATGTGGTTGAAATGCCTATCCGTACACCTGTTTTTGGAACAAATAATAGCCAAGACCCTCATGAACAAGGCGCGAGCAGCTACGAAATAGATAGCGCCACAGCGGGTGTACGCGTCATCAGCCGCCGACGCGGCCCGACTCGACGCCGCGGCGCAGCACGATGGGCTTGCCGCCCAGACGGCGCTTGCACATCCAGTGCGACAGCGCTGAATCAAGATAGTCGGCATGGCCCGGAAACCAGCCGGCCAGTTCGGCCGCCAGATCGCGCACGACCGCGTGGTTGCCTTTGGCGAGCAACTCACGCACTTCCATCACCGACTTCATCACCGCCGCATGCTCGTTGATGTGGCACTCACGCGCGGGGAAATCGGTCTCGCGCATCCAGCGGTCTTCTTCACCGAAATGCGACTCTGCATGCGCGACAAAAGACTCGAGCAACGCGGGCAGTTCGGCATCGGCCGCCTGCTGCAACTGGCCGACCAGTTCGACAAACTCTTCATGCACATGGTCCATCGGCTGGTAGCCGAGCAGGTAACCGTCGTGCCAGCGCAGGATTGCCAAATCACCGGCGTCGGCGAGATCGGCGTTTGCTGGGGATGGGCTGGATGCGCTCATGGGACGGAAGTTATCAGGTTCACCGGTAGTCGGGGATTCGCGCTCAGATATCCAGCTCGAGTTCTGCGGTTTTTGCGCGCGACACGCAAATCATGATGTCCTTGTCGTACTCGTCCTCATCGAGCACAAAGTCGCGGTGGTCGGCCTCGCCACCCAGCAAGCCGGTGCGGCAGGAGCCGCAGGTGCCGCTTTCACATGAGCTGGGCACGGCGATGCCGGCACCGCGCAGCGCGTCAAGGATGGTTGTGCCGACCGGCACCGGCACGGTGATGCCCTTGCGTGCCAGCTTGACGGTGAAGGCTTTATCAGCGCCCTGCTGCGGTGGCGGCTCGCTGGTGCCGAAGTCTTCAAAATGAACCGTGGATGAAGGCCAGTGGCGCGACAGATCACGCACCGCCGACATCAGCGGACGCGGGCCGCAGCAATACAAATGCTCACCGTCGGCGTGCTCTGCCACTAGCGGTTTGAGGTCCAGCGACTTTTGCAAATCGCCATGGTCGTGGTGCACCCGCACCCGGCCGGCCAGCTCGCTCACCGACAGTTCTTCAACAAACGCAGTGGTTTCTGGCGAGCGGCTGCAATAGATGACGCGAAACGGAATGTTTTTGGCGGTCAGCTCATGCACCATCGCCAGGATGGGCGTGATGCCAATACCGCCCGCGATCAGCAACGCGCTTTTTGTGGCCGCGTCGATGGCAAAGTAATTCTCGGGACGTGAGACCGACACGGTGCCGCCTTCATGCAGCTTGTCGGCCATGCTGACCGAACCGCCATCGCCTTTGGCGTCGCGCTTGATAGCGACGATGTAGGCGTCGGTTTGCGACGGGGCATTGCACAGCGAATAGCGCCGCGTCAGGCCGCTGGGCGTGACGATGACGACATGCGAGCCGGCGTTGAAAGGCGCCAGGGGTTGGCCCGGCGGCGGCGCGAGCTCGAACAAATAGATGTCGTCGGCAACCTTGCGTTTATGGCGCACGGTCATGGTCGTCATCACCGCATCGGTGGACGTGGCCGGGTTATCAAGGACGGTGGTGCTCATGGTGTCTCCGTGAATGCGGATGTATGCGGATGTATGCGAACGGCAGGAAGCGTCAGGCGTGCACGGCAACCTGGTACAGCGCGGCTTCTTCGCGCCCACTGGCTGACGATGCGATGGCGGCATCGCAAACCGCGAGGTTGGCCAGGCCCCAGCGGCCGTCGTGGATGGCCGGCGCGCGGCCGGTGATGGCGTCGTAAAACTCCGCCATAACCAGGTCGCGCGGGCTGCGGTCGGCTGGCAGCTTGATCTCTTGTTTGCCTTCTGCCGAATAAACGAACAGCCCATGCGGCGACTGGCGGATGTCACCCTTCTCACAGCTCACCAGCGTCATGCCGAAGAAGGGTTGCAGCGGTGCGCTGCCGGGTATCGCGGTTTTGCCGCGCTGGCGCTTGGCGGCCTGCTCGTCGACGGCGCTGACGGCATTGCTGTTTGCCAACGGACGGCGCGCAAAATTGCGCGCGCCTTCAGGCTGCGCAAAACCCCACTCCGACACGTCGAAGCACAGGTCCATGCTCGAGAAACCGCCATAGCCGTTGTAGACCGCGGTGGCTGCGGCGCCGTCTTCAAAATCAATGAACACGGTGTGCGCGCCGATGGCGCGACGCGCCGGGTCCATGTCGAAGGTGCGCGCCTTGACGCTTTTGACCTTGCCGCCGCACAGCAGGCGAATGATGTCGAACTGGTGCGCGCCCTGGCGGTAGGTGACGCCGCCGCCCAAACCGGTGACGAGTTCGTCGGGCCGGCGCGGCCGGTAGATCCAGTCGGTGTAGCACCAGGTGTTGACCATGCGCACCCGGCCCAGCGTGCCGCCAGAAATCAGCGCACGCATCGTCTGGATCGGCAGGTCGTAGCTGTGCGAATGGCCGACCAGGAACACCGTGCCGGCCGTTGCTGCGGCATCGACCATGGCTTTGGCGTCGTCGAGATTGGCGGCCATGGGTTTTTCAACCAGCACATGCTTGCCGGCAGCCAGCGCGCCCAGCACATGGACCGAATGCATCTCGGTCGGCGTGCCGATATAAATGGCATCGAGTTGTGCGCCGGCCAGCATGGCGGGCACCGATGCATACGCCGCAACGGCCAGTGCTTTGGCGGCTTCGTCACACACGGACTCTATGGGTTCTGCCACGGCGACCAATTCAAAACCGGGATGAGCCAGGATGGCCGGCACAAACGCCAGCGCTGCGGCACCGTAGCCGGCGATGCCGATCCGCACAGGCTTGCGCCGGGGATCAGGACTCACCGGCGATGCATTCATGCAGCAGCCTCTGTGCCTTCGTCTTCATCGGCATCGCTGGCTTCGGCGGCGGATCCGGCAACCGAGGCGGCGGCAAGGTCCAAATTCGCGGCATCGCCGGCCAGGTTTTCAACCAGCGCCAGCAAGGTGCGGCGCGTGACGGCGATGTCTTCGGGCGGAATGCCGGCCAGCGCGATGCGGTTGATCTCTTCAGCCGCTGGCACGATCTGCGAACGCAGCGCCGTGCCTTTGGACGTGAGGAAAACGCGGATCTGCTTTTTGTTGTCGGGCATTTTTTGCCGCGTGATGTAGCCCAGCTTTTCCATCGCCTGCAGGGCCGAGAAGGTCGACGGCTCGGTCACACCGGCCTGCTCGCTGAGCTGGCGTTGCGTGACGCCGTCGGTCTGCCACAGGATGCGCAAAAACGTCCAGTGGCCGTACAGCACCGAATGCTTGCGCAGCCGGCGTTGCAGCGCGCTGGAGGTGCAGCGAAACGCGTCCTTGATGACGTGCGTGATGCGCTCGTCGTGCAGCACCTCGCGCCAGTGGCGCGAGACGTCGGCGGATTTTGGAGGGGTGTTGGCTTCTGTTTTTTTCATTTGTTCAATTCCCTGTCTTTCTTGCCAAAAACCTCAGCGGGACCACGGCCAGGTAGACCACCACCAGCATGCACAGGCCGATGATGACCCACTTGAAGTCGATCTTTTCCATCAAACTGGGGCGTGCGGCTTGCGGCGGCAAAACCATTGTTTGCTCAGCCACCGCTTGCTCAGTTGCATTCATGCTCTTGTCTTTCGTGGTCACTGTCTTTGCAGGACTGCAGCAGGGCGTTGCTGCAGCCCCCCCGGGCCGCCGTCTGTTGCAGCGGTTCACCGGCGTGGTCCTTCATTGCTGAATTTGCGGGCCTTACTTGGCCTTCTTGATGACGGCTTCGTCGTACATCTTCAGCCACTTCTCTTGCGAGTCCAGCGCCTTGCCCGGGTCGATGAACTTCAGCGGCGTTTTGGAATACAGGTTCTCGATCTTTTTGCTCGCGGGGATGAAGTTGGCATCGGCCAGCAGTTTTTGTCCGTCGCTGAGCAAGAAGTCATAGAACAGCAAAGCAGCGGCAGGATGCGGCGCTTTTTTGGCGATGGCGATGGTGCTCGGCTGGGCAATCACAGGCGTGATCGGCAAAGCCTCGATCGGTGCGCCCTTTTCTTTCAGTGCCTCGGGGTTCCAGCTGTAAACCGTAATGGCCAGCGGCACTTCACCCGACGCAACCAGCGTGGTCAACAGCGAATGGCCCTTGCGAACCGACATGCCGTTGGTGGCGATGATGTTGCTGAACAGCTTGAGGCCTTGCTCCTCACCCATCTCGCTCATCAGCGTGCCGAACCAGGCGTGGTTGCCGGCTTCGATGCCGAGGCGGCCTTTCCACTTCGGGTCGGCCAGGTCCTGGTAGGTTTTTGGCAACTCTTCTTTCTTGACCTTCTGCGTGTTGTACGCAGCCGTCCAGATGTCGAGCGTGATGCCCGCCCACTCACGGTGCGCAGGCAGGGCTTGCGGAATCAGGTCTTGCTGGAACGGTGAGCGCACCTCTTGCAGCAGTTTTTCACGGTAAGCGGCCTCGTTCTCGGGCGCATTGTTCTGGATCATGTCGACCTCGAAGCGATTGCCTTTTGCTTCGGTGCTGAGGCGATGCAAAACCGTCTCTGAACTGGCGCGCCAGGCGTTGACCTTGATGCCGTATTTTTTGGTGAAGGCAGCAGCCACCTGAACCAGCGCCGGGTAGACGTGATAGACCGTGACCACGCCTTCTTTTTGCGCAGCCTCGACCAGCTTGGCATTGCGGTCGGCGCCGGTATAGGTCGCCAAATTGACCGGGTCGGCTGCCATCACCTGTGTAGCCAGCGCGAGCGCGGTGAGGGGAATGGCCAGTTTGAACAGAAATTTTTTCATCGTATGTCTCCGTTTTAATAATGGCTTGCAACCGTTTACGTTGGTTGCAGCGCTGCTTGCTGATGACGAATCACTGACTCACTGAAATCTCATGATCACTTCACGCGGGCAAACCCATCGCCCTGTTGGCGCGGCGGCGCAGGTATTCAAAATTGATGCTGTACTGCTCGGACTGGGTGATCGTGCCGTGCAGCTTGCCGACGTTGTCGACATCGAAAGACTCGCCGATGCCGCCCGCTGCCATGGCTGCGAGCTGGATCTGACAGGCGTTGTCGAGCAGGATCGCCAGGATCACCGACTCTTCGACCGATGCACCGACGATGGCAGCGCCGTGGTTGCGCATCAGCACCGCCTTGGATTTGCCCAGCGCCTTTGCTACGCCGGCGCCCATGGCCTGCGAACGAATCAGCTCTATCGTTTCGGTGAAGTAAGGCAGGCCGTCATGGAATGCCGCAGCCGGCTGGCTGATCAGCTTCAGGCTCTGGCCGGTGGCCGACAGGGCAACTGCATAGGTCGGGTGCGTGTGGATCACGCTGTTGACATCGGGCCGCGCCTTGAAGATCTCGGAGTGGATGTAAACCTCGCTGTGCTTGCGGCCGCCGCCGGCGACCTTTTCACCTTCGAGGTTGCAGACCACGATGTTTTCCATCGTGATCTCGTCGAAGCCGTGGCTGTGCGGCTTCATGTAGAAGTGCGTCGGGTCGCCGGGCACGCGGATCGACACATGGCCGCGCGTGAGGTCGCCCTGGCCAGCGTTCTCAAGGATGCGGCCGGCGTCGATCAGTTTTTGCTTGCATTCATCTGCGGTCATCGTGTGTCTCTCTTTATAGATTTTCTTGGCTACAGCGCCGGCTGCCCCTGCAGCGCGGCGGGGTTGCATCAGTACAGCGCGGCTTCGGCCTCGGCTGCCTTGCCGGCGGCCGGCGTGCGCGAGCCGGGCTCGAAGATCGCCACCAGGTCAGGCGCAATCGGCGAGTACTTGGCGTGCGTGCGCAGCATGAAGCTGGCAAAGCCATCGCTGTTGTGGTGCTTTTTCTTCTCGTTCGGCAGGTCGATCAGCGCGTTGCGCGCTTCGTCGCGCACGATGCCCATCGGGTCCTGGCCTTGTTCCATCTTCTTGATCTCGCGGCGCAGCATGCGGCGGTAGATGGCTATGCCCTGGTCGGACGCACCGAGGTTTTCAAGTGTGCGGTCGGCGATGGCGCCTTGGGAGATCCAGGCCATCATGTCCTGGCCGTCGACGTTGTCGACGATGAAGTCGCCCTTCGCATCCTTGAACGGCACGTCGTAGGTGGCGACGGTGTCCAGCAGGTGCTGCGGCACCACGGTGTCCTTGGGCGGAACGTAGGCGTTGTACCAGATGTGCATGGTGGTTTCGTCGTCGACCGGCACGCGGATCTGGAAGGAGTAGTAGCGCGATTTTTCGTCGCCGTTACCCACGGCCAGCATGTTCGGAAACACCACCGGATGGCCGACGGTCCAGTCTTCGGAATCTTCGGAGTGGCCTTCGAGCAGGCGGTGCTTGGTGACGCCGAATTCAAATTCGCGGAAGTCGATCTTTTCATGTCGCGCGCTGATGGCGACCTTGATGCCTTCCTGTTCTTTTTGAAACTCGTAGTGATGGCCGTGCAGCCATTCGGTGTGGATCGGGTCCACCGAGTTTTCCATGATCTGCAGCCAGTTGATGGGCAAAATCGCGCGACCCATCATGCGGATGGTGCCCTTGGCGACAAAGCCGTCGAAGCGCGGCAGCAGCGGTTGCTTGTCGGGCGGGCCCATATAGGCGAACAGCAGGCCGCCCAGTTCTTGCACCGGGTAGGCCGGCGTCGAGACTTTTTCGCGGAAGGCCGGGTTGTCGATCTCATTCGGCTGGTTCAGGCATTTGCCCTGGCCGCTGAATTCCCAACCGTGGTACGGGCAGCGGATGCCGTTTTGTGTCGGGATGCCATGTGCGAAAGATGCGCGGCGATGCGGGCATTGCTCGGCGATCAGGCCGCGGCGGCCCTGGCGGTCACGAAACAGCACCAGGTCTTCACCCAGCAGGCGCACGCGGCGCGTCCAGTTGTTGTCGAGCTCTGACGCGGCGGCAAACGGCTGCCAGTAACGGCGCATGAGTTCACCCATCGGCGTGCCGCGCCCGACCTGGGTCAACAGCTTGTTGTTTTCTGCACTTTCCATCGTGGTCTTCCTTTTTGTTGGGTGTGTTTTCAGGTCTACCGGTTTGCCGCCGCCTGATCGTTGCCAGGCTGGCTTGAAACCAAAAATACTTAGGTAGGAATGTTTTTCCTGAGCGCGATTATGCGGCCAGGATATTGGGACTTCAAGCCGGAAAACCCGACTTTACCTAAATAAAAACCCTGACATTCGGGCTCGAAAAGCAGGATTTAATGAATCCCGGCGTTGGCGGCACGCGATTCTTATGCTTTTTACTTAGGTACAAATATTTTTAATCGTTGCTGCAGCACGCTGTTTTCCTACGGGTGCAACCTGGGCCCCACGCAAACGGCCCGGTCGGTCAAGGATCTGAGCCGCAAGCAGGTCGCCTGGCTGAATTTGCACCACATGACTGGCGCTCAGGCGGCCTTTTTCAGTTCTTCGGCGGCCGGCATGGCCACGCTCTTGTTCGGGTCGATGCGGGCCCAGACGCGCTGGCCGATCGGCGTGCGTACCGAGGGATGGGCGCGCGACAGCAGCGTGCGGTTGCCCACCTTGACCTGAAAGTCCATCGCCTCGCCGAGGAACACCTTCTGGTCGACCATCGCATGCCAGGCGTTGACGCTGACGTCGCCGGGCTGTGCATCAGACAACTCAATGTCCTCCGGACGGATAGACAGCACCACCTTGTCGCCCGCGCGCACCGGCTCCACGGAGTACGAGCGCAGCGGCCCGAGTTCTGTGTCGATGACGTAGAAGTCGTGCTCGGCCTCCTTCGTCATCACCGTTCCCTCGACGAAGTTTGTGGTGCCCACAAAGTCGGCGACGAACTGATTACTCGGTCGCTCGTAGATGTCGCGCGGCGAGCCGATCTGCTGGATACGGCCCTGGCTCATTACCGCGACTTGGTGGGACAGTGCCAGCGCTTCGCTCTGGTCGTGCGTGACGTAGACGGTGGTGATGCCCAGTTCGCGCTGCAGGCGCTTTAGCTCGAAACGCATCAGTTCGCGCAGCTTGGCGTCCAGGTTCGACAGCGGCTCGTCGAGCAGTAATAGCTTGGGCTCCATCACCAGGGCACGGGCCAGCGCCAGGCGCTGCTGCTGGCCACCCGACAGCTTGGTGGCTTCGCGGTCGCGCAGGTGGTCGAGCTGCACCGCCGCCAGCACCTTCATGACCTTTTCGTCGATCTCGGCGCGCGTATACTTTTTCTTGCCGACCTGCAGCGGGAACGCGGTGTTGGTGAACACATCCATATGCGGCCAGATCGCGTAGGACTGGAACACCATGCCGAAGCCGCGCTGGTTGGGCGGCACGAACACGCTGCGCTGGCCGGAATAGACGACGACGTCGTCGACGCTGATCTGGCCCGACTTGGGGCGCTCCAGGCCGGCGATCGAGCGCAGCGTGGTGGTCTTGCCGCAGCCACTGGGCCCGAGCAGCGTGAAGAAGTGGCCTTCGGGCACCACGATGTTAATGTCCTGGGCGGCTTTCACCGGCTGGCCCAGCTCATTGGTGTACTCAGTATAGAGTGCGTTGATCTTAAGCATGGTTAGGCTCCCGTAGTGTGTCGTGGTTGATGTTGTGGTTCATGGGTTAGTCCTCCTTGATTCCGAACTTTTTGCCGAAGTACTGGGCGATCATCACCAGCACGAACAGAAACAGGATGAACAGCACGCCGAGTGCCGACAGCTCGACGTACTGGCCGTTCTCCCACAGCTCCCAGATGATGATGGAGATCACTTCGGTGCCCGGGCTGTACAGCAGGATGGAGCTTGACAGTTCGCGGATCGAGACGATCATGATGTAGATCCAGCCGGCCACCAGGCCCGGCTTGAGCAGCGGCAGGACGATGCGGCGGAAGGTCGTACCCCACGAGGCCCCACTCATCGCTGCCGACTCTTCCAGCTCCTTGTGGATCTGCAGCATCGAGGTGGTGTTAAAACGCAAGCCGTAGGGCATGAAGCGCGTCACGTAGGCAATGAACAGAATCCACATGGTTCCGTACACCCCGATGTCGACGTTCAGATAGAAGATCATCAGCGCCAGGCCCAGCACTAAGCCCGGGAACACCATCGGCAGCGAGGCCAGGTTGTCGAGCAGCCAACGCCCCGGCAGCTTCGTCTTGACGACGATCCAGCAGATCACGGAGGTGACCAGCATGATCAGCGTGGCCGAACCAAAGGACAGCAGCAGGCTGTTCCACACCGAGCGACCGAGGTTCGGGTAGGTCAGGACAAAGCGGTAAGGATCCAGCGTCAGGTTCTTCAACGCCTCCATCGACGGCACCGCATAGAACTTCTGGAACGAGGACCACAGCAGCACCATGAAGGGCAGCACAACGATCAGGCTGAAATACAGGAAGAACACGCCCGCAGCGACCCAGCGCCAGCGACCCAAGTCGATCTGCCGCGGGCGAAAGCCCTTGCCGGTCATCGTCGCGTACTTGGATCCGCTGGACGAGAGCTTGGAAATGAAATAGATACCGATCGTGGTGATCAGCAGCAAGGTGATCGCGTAGGTTGAGGCCAGTCCGATCTGGCTAGGGTAGCGGTGCACCGCCTGGTAGATCGATGATGTGAACACCTGGATGCCCACCGGCAGTCCCAGCAGCGCCGGCACCTCAAAGGATTCGATTGCGCGCACGAACAGGATCAAAAAAGTGGCAAAGATCGCTGGCCACGCAAGCTTCAGCGTGATGTTCCACAAAACCTGAAACACATTGGCGCCGCTCATCATGGCCGACTCTTCCAGCGACGGGTCCATTGCGCGGAAGGCCGCAGTCATCAGCAGGAAGGCCATCGGCGAATAGTGCAGGCCGTCGACCCAGATCATCCCCCACATCGAGTAGATGTCGAACACCGGCCCCTGCAGGTTGAACCAGTCCATCAGCGTCAGATTAATGATGCCGATCTTCGGGCTGCCCAGCAAAATCCAGGCGACGGTAAACAGGATGCCCGGGATCACCAGCGGGATCAGCGACAGGGCGAAGAACAGCGACTTGAACGGCGTGTTGGTGCGCTCGTTGATCCAGGCCAGCGTCGTGCCGACCGCGAACGCGAACACCGAAACGCCCACGGCAAACTGCAGCGAATTCCAGAACAGCCGCACCGTGTCGGCATTGGTGTAGGCGGCGATGTAGTTGCCGAGCGTGAACACCGCCGGCGTGGTGGCGGTCTGCGGCGTGAAGAAGCTCTGCCAGAGCAGGAAGCCCAGCGGAATAATGGCGATGTATACCGTGAAGGCGATACAAATCCCGATGATGATCCACTTCCAGTTGAGCGACAGGCCAAGCGCCGTCGGTGCTTTCCCGGCCAGCCCGTAGCCTGCAAGTTCGTTGGCCTTCGTCGATAGTTCGGTCATAATTTTCGGAGCTTTCTTTCAGTGTTCTTTTATGAGGAACCACGGTCCACATACAGATACATAAATGTATGCAGTGGATCATCTGCTGTCAATGCATTGCTCTCAGTAGTTACCCCCGTATCGCCAAAAAATGTAGGCTCAAATGCTCGAACTATGTCCCACCGCCCCTTGTGGATCAAAAACTGCCGCTGATTTCTACTCGTCGCTCAGGGCAAGATCAGCCCGCCTGAAGCGCAGTAGCGTCGAGCTTGCGGCAGATGAAAAAAATGCGGCTGCGGCGTTCTTCGGACGTTGCAGATCGCCCTCAAGCAGCATGTGCACGGCCTAGAACACCACCATCTTGGGTTCGCAGCGCACATAGATGATGCCCTTGGCGCGCAGGATGTGCAGTACCTACTCGGCTATCACCGCTTCAAACCAGCGGCTGACGGCGGCGTGATCTATCGGCTGCAGCGACATCAGTCCGACGCTGCAGATCTGATCGTCGTGCGCGTGGTTATGCAGCGGCGCAAGCCCATGGTAGGGAGGCAATGCTTATCGTGCACATGGACGGCGATGCCATGAGCAGCCTGCAGGAAGCGTGGTTCGAGCCACGCGATGCGCTCCAAGTCGAAGCAGCCGCGATGCAGCACCCGTTCGAGCGGGACAATGACACGCTGTGTTCGATGGACCGGTGCCAACGCCTGTCTCGGCGCTATGGTGGCAACTTGGCCGCACAGGCGTCGAAGCCCGCCTGAAGCGCAGTAGCATCGAGCTTGCGGCCGATGAAAACGATGCGGCTGCGGCGTGCCTCGCCGGTCTTCCACGGACGCTGCAGGTCGCCCTCGAGCAGCATGTGCACGGCCTGGAACACCAGCCTCTTGGGCTCGCAGTGCACGTCGATGATGCCCTTGGCGCGCAGGATGTGCGGTCCCTGCTCGGCTACCACCGCTTCAAGCCAGCGGCTGACGGCAGCATGATCCATCGGCTGCTGCGACGTCAGCGCGACGCTGCCGATCTGATCGTCGTGCGCGTGGTCGTGCAGCGGCGCATGCCCGTGGTCGGGGGGGCAATGTTCGTCGTGCACATGGCCGGCGATGCCATGCGCAGCCTGCAGGAAGTGTGGTTCAAGCGCCGCGATGCGCTCCAGGTCGAAGCCGCCGCGATGCAGCACCCGGTCGAGCGCGACGTTGGCACGCTGCGCGCGATGGATCGGTGCCAGCGGGTTCAGCCGGGCGATGCGTGCCTCGATGCCGCGCAGCTCTTGTTCGGTCACCAGCTCGGTCTTGTTCAGCACGATCTGGTCGGCGAAGGCTATCTGTTCGGCGGCCTCAAAGCTGTCGGCCAGCCGCAGTCCGATGTGCAGCGCGTCGACCACCGTCGTGACCGAGTCGAGTACGGTGCGCTCGTGCAGGAACGGGTCGACGAAGAAAGTCTGCGCCACCGGGCCGGGGTCGGCCAGGCCGGTGGTCTCGACGATGATCGCGTCGAACGGTTTGTCGCTGTCCGCGCGCTGGCCCAGCAGCGTGTGCAGCGTGCGGATCAGGTCGCCGCGCACCGTGCAGCAGATGCAGCCGTTGTTCATCTCGAACAACTCTTCGTCCGCGCTCAGGATGAGGTCGTTGTCGATGCCGATCTCGCCAAACTCGTTGACGATGACAGCATAGCGCCGACCGTGATCCTCGCTCAGGATGCGGTTGAGGAGGGTGGTCTTGCCGGCACCCAGATAGCCGGTCAGAACGGTCACCGGGATGCGCTTGTCCATGACGTCCCCAGCGCCGACTGCCGCTACATTCGACGAATTTTCCACGCGCCGACTAGAGCCAAGGCATCAGGGACGCATGAATCACGTTCGGCAAGCCTTCATTGCCAACCGACCGGATCGCAAGGTCCACATCCTTCAGACCAAATTTGTGGGTGGTAACCTTCTCCAGCGGAAACCGGTGCGAGGCCAATTGCGCCAAAGCCAGTTCGCAGGCACGGTAGCTGTGACCGCGGGCGCTCTTGAGCGTGATCCACTTGAGCGTCATCTTGGCCAGTGGGAAGTTCGGGAAGTCACCCATCTCGCCCTGCACGACCATGGTGCCGCCCTTGCGCTTGAGCGCCTCAATGCCCAGCATGATCGGGAAGGTGCCAGCGCCCGCCGTGCAGTCGAGCACCACGTCCACGCCGCGGCCGCCGGTGAGTTCCATGATGCGCGCCAGTGGATCCTCTTCCTGGACATTGATCACGTGGTCGGCGCCGAGCAGCGTCGCCACTTCCAGCCGCGCGGCGTCCTTGGAGGTGCCGGTGACGATGATCTTGCTGGCGCCCGCCTGCTTGCAGATTACCGTCTGCGACAGACCCTGCTGCCCAGGGCCCTGGATCAGCACCACGTCGTCATAACCGACATCACCATCAAACAGCGACCATTCGACGCCGTTGGCCATGGGTGTCACCAGCCCGGCCAGCTCCGGCGTCACGCCAGCCGGCACCTTGTGCACCACCGAGTTCCACGGCAGGTAAGCGTATTGGGCAAAACCGCCCCACAGGTGCGGCGGCTTGTCGGACGATGTGTAGCCATAGCGGATGCCGTCGGGGTTGCCGCGCCAGTCGGTATTTTCGCAATGGCGGTATTCGCCGCGGTGACACCATTCGCACTTGTAGCAGCCGACGTAATGCTCGACAAATACCAAGTCGCCTTCCTTGAATCCCTTGCGTTGGGTAAATTCCCGGCCGGCCTTGGCGATATAGCCAATATTCTCGTGGCCCATGATGACCGGGCCCCTTGCCAAGGGCTGCTTGTACATTTTGACGTCGGTACCGCAAATACCGGCCACTTCCATTTTCAGCAGGGCGCCGTCTGCCGGAACGTCCGGCATCGGGAACTCGCGAATCTCAATCTTGCTCGGGCCAACTTTGACCGCTGCCAGCACTTTTTCCATATACATACTCCAATGATGTGTTATTTTTTATTCGAAATGTTCACAGCGATTCGTCGGCGCCCAGCACGCCAGCGGCGCGCAAGGCCGCCTCCAGCCACTTCGGCCGAATATCCTGGCCGCTGAGGATGTCGGCAATACGTTTTTGTTCATCTGCCACCTTGGCGGCAGCCAGCGGCAGCAGTGACGCCACCTTCTCACGTTCAACCGCGACGACGCCATCAGCGTCACCCACAATCAGGTCACCTGGGCGAATCGCCACGCCACCGCAGGATATCGGCCAGTTAATGCGGCCCGGAATAAACTTGGTTGGGCCGTTCGGGTTGGCGCCGACGGCATACACCGGGAAACCCAGCTCGCGCAATTCCTCGGTATCACGGACGGCAGCATCAATCACCACGCCGGCCAGGCCGAGTTTTTTGCAGGCATTGAGCATGATGGAGCCCATCAGCGCGCACGTGGTGTCGCCCTTGCCATCGATCACCAGCACGTCACCCGGTTTGGCCATGGCCATGGCGGCATGAATCATCAGGTTGTCGCCGGCACGGATTTCCACCGTAAATGCCGGACCGGCCATACGCATGCCGGGCGAGACCGGCGCAATCCGGCCGTCCAGCGCGCCACGTCGTCCGGCCACATCGGCCAGTATGGAGGAGGCGTAAGCCGAGGCCGCACGCACCGTCTCGGGATCTACCCGTTCAATGTCACGGCGGATATCGGCCAAATCATTTTTTTCGTTCATGGTTTTTTCTGAGGGTGGTTTTTTAAACGGTTTTGTTGGCGTGGCCGCGGCGCGTCAGCAAGGCGTCCAGCCGCGGGTAGACCTTGCGGGCATTGCCTTCGAAAATTTTGTGCCGGCTGGTGTCGTCCAGCGTCGTGACTTGATCCACATAACGCTTGGTGTCATCGAAATAATGGCCGGTTTCGGGATCAATGCCCGGCACAGCGCCTTTCATTTCAGAGGCAAACATGATGTTGTCGATGGGAACCACCTTGGTCAACAGCTCTATGCCCGGCAAGTGGTACACACAGGTGTCAAAAAACACGTTGTTCATCAGGTATTCGACCAGCGGTTTTTTCTGCATGCTCAGGCACAGTCCGCGGTAACGCCCCCAGTGGTAGGGCACCGCGCCGCCGCCGTGCGGGATGACAAACTTCAGCGTCGGAAAATCCGCAAACAAATCTCCCTGGATCAGTTGCATGAAAGCCGTGGTGTCGGCGTTGATGTAGTGCGCGCCGGTGTGGTGGAAATTCGGGTTGCAGCAGGACGAGACGTGGATCATGGCCGGCACGTCAAGCTCGCACAACTTCTCATAGATCGGGTACCAGTGCGGGTCGGTCAGCGGCGGGCCGGTCCAGTATCCGCCCGACGGATCGGGGTTGAGGTTGACGCCGACAAAGCCCAGTTCGTTGACGACACGCTCCAACTCGGCAATGCATTTTTTCGGCGACACGCCGGGAAACTGCGGCAACTGGCCGACACCGACAAAATTGTCGGGCAGCAGCGTACACAGGCGGTGGATCAGGTCGTTACTGATCGTCGTCCATTGTTTGCTCACGGCCTCGGTGCCAACGTGATGCGCCATGCCTGCGGCACGCGGCGAGAAGATGGTCAGGTCACTGCCGCGGTCCTTCTGCAGCTTGAGCTGCGGCTGCACGCTTTGAATCAATACCTCGTCACTGATGTTCAAGCCCGCGAGGTCGGTCGCCGTGGGACGGCGAGCCGGGTCGGCCAGCCCGGCGAGTTGTTTGTCGCGAAACAGGTGCAGCGCCTGCGGCTCGGTTGTGTAATGGCAATGGATGTCGATGATCATGGCGGGTCGGTGAGTTAGGTCGAGATGGATGCGACTAGCGGGGCCTGGCGCCCACGGCATCCAGAAACTGGATCACGCGGGCCGGCGCGTTGTCTTCGGTCTGTTCTGCCGGCGGCATGTCCCAATATTCGGCGCCCGGCAGGCATTCCTCCAGGTAACGCGCTGCCGACGTGGCATGCGACGCATCGCTTCCAGGAACCACCAGGCTTGGAATGTCAAGGCGCAACAGGTCCTCGGGCTCGGCGCCGGGCACGGTGTCGCGGTCCAGCAGCGTGCGAGCCATCCCGGCCACGACCAATTTGTAGTGCTCGAGACTCTGCTTTACATAGCGGTCAGCGAACGCTCGGTCATGGCGCAGCACTGATGCCCATGGCCCGCCGCGCGGATCGGCATTGAACGGCTTTCCGTCCCTGGCGACGAGCTCGGCGACGGCTGCCAGGCCGTTTTGCTGGACAAACGCCAGATGCTCGGCGAAACGTTGGTGGCCGTTGATGCGGTACTTGGCACCACCGACTGGCCAGTACAGCACCATGCTGAGGGTGGCTTGCGGATGCATTGCGCCGAACGCAGCGACCGGGCTGCAGCCCATGCAACCCCCTATCAGATGGGCCTGTGCAATATTCAGGTGGTCAAGCAGACCTTTTCCCTGGGCCACGTAGTCGACCCAGGTGACCCGCTCAACCCGGCCGCCGGACTGCCCGGTCTCGCGCCGGTCAAAGACGATACAGCTGTACTTTTGGACCAGGTGGTCCATCAGTTTGATCCTGGCGTAAACGCCGAGCGTGGACCACTTTTCCAGCGTCGCGTCGAAGCCGCCGGGTGAGAACATCAGCAGCGGCGGCCCCGAGCCCCATACTTCGTAATGTGTGGGGATGCCGTCAATCAGCGCGGTGGGCATGGTAGGTTCCTCGTTTAGGCAGCAGGTTTGAGCGGGATGCCGCCCTTGATCTGGCGGCACGCACGCACGTCTTCGGCGTAGGCCGTGATGGCGTCGAGCGAGATGCGTGCGACGTTGGCGTAGGTCTCGGTCGGGGCATCGAGCTGGGTCGCGGCATAGCCGATCGCGGCGTGCGCCATGCGCATGCGGCCATCCAGCCACGGTCCGCCGCCGAGCCCGCCGATCACCGGCACCGACACCGCACTCACCACCGCCGGGCCGGCCACCGGACCGGAGTGTGTAAAGTCGATCAGCGCGGCACCAGCGTCTTCCAGGCGCCTGGCCTGTTCGACCAGCTTGGCGGTCATCTCTGGCGCAAGCTGGGCGCCGGTCTTGAGCATGGTCTTGTAGTCAACGCCCAGTTGCAACGCCGTCTGTGGCGTGATACCGAACTGCGCAAACACCGGGATGCCGGCGCGCGAGATCGCACGCACCGCGTCCGGGAAGTCCGCCGCGCCATCGAGCTTGATCATGTCCACGCCGGCCTCCTTGACCAGGCGGATGGCGGCCCGCAGCGCGGCATCGGTGCCTTCCTGCAAGGGGCCGAACGGGAAGTCGACACTGACCAGGGCTCGCCTGACACCCCGGCGCACCGCCTTGCAGACCACGATCATCTCGTCCATCGTGACTTCAAGCGGATTCGGCTGGCCCCACAGGTTGATGCCCACGGTATCGCCAACCGAAACGATGTCGACCCCGGCGCGATCAACGATTTGCGCCATCTGGTAGTCCCAGGCCACGACGCCGACGATTTTGCGCCCGTCGCGCTTCATCTGCTGCAACGCGGGAACGGTAACGGGGTTCTGTTGAGTCTGCATGGGGGCTCCTTCTTGGGTGGCGGCGCTCAAGCCACCAGGCCTTGCGTTGCGGGGGCGAACAGCGCGTCGATCTCGACGGGCTGCGTGATGATTCCCTGCGCCAGCGCCGACTGCACGGCCTGCTCCAGCATGGACCGGTTCGGCGCGATGCCGTAGGGCAACGGGTCGGTACCAGTGATCTGCATCACGCGGCGGTACACTTCGTCGACCGCGCTCGGTTTGTCGATCTGGCCATTCCTGAGGCGCTGCACATACAGATTTTTCGCTTCCGCAAAGGCATGGAAAATCTGCGCGGCCAGTTCCGGGTGCGCGTCCAGCACCTCGTCCTTGACGACAATCAGATGGTTGATCGGGTAATGGCCGGACTGACGCAAAGCTTCGAAGCCGGCTTCCTTGGCGTCAGGAATGAGTTGCGCGACATCTGGCGAATCCACCTCTATGCCGATGGCCGCGGCCAGTTCGCCGGAGGCCAGCATGTCCGCCATCTTCCGGCCCGTCTCTATGGGCACCACATTGTCCGGTGGCCGGTATTCGGCCACATGCTCGTCGCCAGACAGCACCCAAGTGATCTTGTTCAGGTCGACACCGTACTGGTTTTGCAGGACGCTGCGCGCCCACAGCCCGGTGGTGACGGTATAGCCTCGGTTCACGCCAACACGGCGGCCTTCCAGGTCTTTCGGGCTGCGGATGCCGACCTTGGTGTTGTACACGATGGCGCCGTGGTGGAAGGCGCGCACCAGAAAAATCGGCAACGCTGTGAAGCGCTTTCCGTGGGCGCGCGCGCAGAGATAGGTGGTCAGCGCCATTTCGCTGACATCGAACTCCAGAGCGCGCACCATGCGGCGAAACGCGTCGATGAGGACGGGCACCTCTTCGAAGTCAAACGAAAAGCCGTGCGGCTGGACTGTGCCGTCCTTCAGGGCCTGGTTATTCCCCTGGCTGCGGGTCACCGTTTTCAAGTTGATCTCGTCGGCCATAGTGTGGTCTGTCTCCGAATGAATTGAACAAGCAATTTGCGTCCGCCGCACATGGCGTTGGCACGTTTAGCAACAGTCGCAACCCTCGCCTTCGATCGCGGCGAGTGAATTCTTTTGCCAGGCATAGGGCAGGTCGTCGGCAAGTACGTCGGCCACCGGCTTGAATACCTTGAAGTGGTGGCGCCGGTCACCGTCGCTCCAGAACGCCACGACGGTCTCCAGCGGCGGACATCCGGGCGACGCGCAAACAAGCTCAGTCACCAGAACCGCAGCGTCTCGATCGAGATTGAAGCGCTCGCGTGTCAACGCCTGCACCCGGTCCAGCGCCTGCAGTTGTGCCGGACTTTTGCGAAACGACCCCAGCATGGCGCACCCCTGTTAGCCGCTTTCGCAGGCTCATACCGATGCGTGCTTCTTGCCCGGCTCGGCGCGCAGCGCTTCGCGGGCAGCGTCCTTGAAGGCCTGGTCGCTCGGCAGCACCATCGCGACTGAGCGTACGCGCTGGGTCTGCGGGTCGGTGCCGGGTGGGGCTTCGCCCTTCTCTTCCAGCGCTTTCGCCGCTTTCATCAGGCGCTGGCGCGCCATGATGATGCCGTTGTCGGTTGCAACCAGATGTTCGCGCGTGCGGTCCTGGATGGGCCCCATACTCTCCTGCAGCGACGCGTCCTGCATTGCGATGCCCTCGATGCCGCTGTAGGTGGTGTTGGCCTTCTGCGCCGCGCGGTCCATCAGGTAATCATTGTCCTTGTTCTGCAGCGGACGGTAGGTTCCGGGCAGGTAGCGCGCATGGATGCCCTTGCCGTCCTTCATGGCCTGTACCTCTTCGACCGTCAGGTCACGGGTCGGGTGGTAGTCAAAACTCCATGCCCAGTTGTTCTCGTCGTCGATCGGCACCCAGAAGTGGCCGTGGGTCGGGTGGTCGCCGCGTGGCGGCACCATCGTGAAGCAGGGCATGATCCATGGCGTTATGCGCCAGTAGTAATGACCCTCTTCGGCATTGCGGCGCGCGCCGATGAACAGGCCGCCATCGGCCGGCACCACCTCGAACACCGGCTTCAGGTCTTTCTGGTTGTACTCGTTTCCCTTGGCGCCCTTAAACAGCGGGTCGGTATTCAGGTTGCCACTGTGCAGGAACGAGACGTGGCTCGAATCGATGCCGCCTTCCAGCGCCTGCAGCCAGTTGCATTCCTGGCTGCGCTTGGAGGTGAAGCTCTGGCTGGTTGGCACGGTGGCAAACTCCCATTCAGGCAGCGGCGGTTGCAGTTCGGGCGGGCCCATGTAGATCCAGATCACACCGCCGCGCTCGACCAGCGAGTAGGACTTGAGTTTGATTTTGTTGCAATAGCCGCTCTCGCTCGGCTCCGAAGGGACATCGACGCACTGGCCGTTAACGTCGTATTTCCAGCCGTGGTACGGGCAGCGGATGCCGTCTTCTTCATTGCGGCCAAACCACAGCGACACGCCGCGGTGGGCACAAAACTCGTCGATCACGCCCAGCCTGCCCTGCGTGTCGCGGAACGCGAGCAGACGCTCCGACAGCAGTTGCAGCCGAACCGGTGGACAGTCGGGCTCCGCCAACTCTTCGGCCAGCAGCGCCGGCAGCCAGTAGCGGCGAAACAAGTTACCCATCGGCGTGCCGGGGCCGGTCTGGGTTAGTAGATCGTTCTGTTCTTTTTTTAGCATGATGGTTGGGCCTTTATGGTGGCGTTGAAGGGCTAAGTTTTGTTCCTTATAAAAGAACGTCGTTCCTTCATTTAAAACAAGGATATCATCGGACATTATCAACTGTCAACTGTTAATTGGAGTTTTGTCATGTCGGAAGTTTGTCAGCGCATTACTTTGTGCAAACCTGCTGAAGTCGAAGTGGGCAAGGCGATCCGCGTCGAGAAGGGCGGTCTCGCGCTGGCGGTGTTCAATCTCGGTGGGGAGTTCCACGTCACCGACGATGCCTGTACACACGGTCCGGGTTCGCTGTCCGAGGGCTGCATCACTGGTGACGTGGTCGAGTGCGACTTCCACAACGGTGCCTTCAACATTCGCACAGGAGAGGTGGTTCAGCCGCCGTGCATGATTCCGCTAAAGACCTACCGCACGGTGATCGACGGCGACGGCTTCGTGTCGATCGAGTTCTGAGGTCAGCCCCGGACGGCTCGGCCAGGCTCGCGCGCCGCCCGGCTCCTCGGTCGATCACCTGGGTGTACTTTTCAGTGAGTGCACCGCCGGCGTCCAGCGTTTGATCTCGGACGCCACATAGCGCGTAAACGTCGGCGCGTCGTAGTCCGCGGTCTCCATGCTTTCCGCCGCCAGCAGAGCCTTGGCGGCGGCAGTATTCATGCCGCGCCGCACTTCGGCATTGATGCGCTCGACCAGGGCGGCCGGC